>NZ_JAHHPN010000016.1:0-21257 GCF_024606325.1 Endozoicomonas sp. ONNA1 | reverse complement strand
CGTTAAAAAGTGGCTCAAAATGCTCATTTACTCGCTGTAAACTGCGCTTTTTCGCCACTTTTTGCCTTGTCACAGCTTTGCTCGCTACTTTAGCGACACCCTCTAAGAAGAGGGGAACAGGTCGTTCTGGTAGCCAGTTCCTGATCAGGGCTCTGACTATAGTAAAGGGAAGTAATAAGTCAGGGCATTATCATGGAGTTGAGAAAATGGGTACTTGGCGCCGCTATTTTGCTGATTCCGATTGCAGGATACGCAAAGCCAATTTACAAGTGTCAGGTTAATGGCGATGTGGTCTTTACAGAAGAGAAGTGTGACAGCAATGCCAAACCAATTGAGCTCAAGGGGTTGGCGGCACCGCTTGAGCCATTTGATATCGATAAGTTGCGGGGGATGGACGAAAAGTTACGCGTCCAGATGATCGAAGATCGCATTGCTCTGAGGCAGAAGCGGATTCGGACCTATCGTAATCGTATGCAGAGCGAGCTGAAAAAACTTCAGGGAAAAATCAATAAAAAGACCCTGGAGAACAAGAGCCTGCCCCGCAACAGTGTTCAGGAAAAAGAGCTCAATACTCAACTGAAGTCTATTGCAGACAATGTTGAGCTGGATACCAGGGGAACCCTGTCTGATCAGATGAATGCGGTTGTAGTCCGTTATAAAACCCTGATTGAAGCGGAACAATTTCAAATTGAACTGTTGTTGCAGGAGCTCAGGGTTAACCAGATGATGCATCAGAACACCTCCCGGAATCCCTGAAATTTCTTGTAAATTCACTTGCAAGCTCTGGGTACCGGGTTCACTATTCACTCCGATGAAAATCGTCAAAAATGTGCTTGATGCCGGTACTCTTTTAGGGGAATGTCCCCGCTGGCATGAGCCCACGTCTACCCTCTACTGGGTTGATATCACCGGAAAGTCTCTCAACAGCTGGCAACCAGAATCCGGCGCCCGGCAGTCGTTGAGTCTGCCTGAAGAAATAGGCTGTTTTGTGTTCAGGGCGTCTCATGGGCTGGTAGCGGCCTTGCGTTCCGGCTTTGTATTTCTGGATTCCATTGAGTCGGGTCGAATAACTCCTATTTGTGACCCGGAGTCTGATAAACCTCACAATCGCTTGAATGATGGTCGTTGCGATGCTTTGGGGAGGTTCTGGGTGGGATCTGTTTATCCACCGAAAGACAAGTCGGATGCCTGGATCTACATGCTGAATAATCAGCTGGATTGCCAAAGAAAGGCAGGGCCATTTTTAACCAGTAACGGCATCGCTTTCAGTCCGGATAATCGAACGATCTACTATGCGGATTCACCTGAGCAGATTATTTACGCCTGCGACTTTGATCTTGAAAGAGCTGAGTTGAGCAATCGCAGGGTGTTTCATCGATTCCCCGCTGGAAAGGGACGTCCGGATGGTTGTGCTGTCGATGAAGAAGGTTGTTACTGGACAGCACTCTTCGCTGGCGGAGCAGTTGTCAGATTATCGCCCGGCGGGGTCCTTTTGGAGACCATAAGCTTACCCGTTAAATATCCAACCATGGTCGCTTTTGGTGGTGATGATTATTCAACATTGTACATCACCAGTTGCCGTCAGGCCTGTTCTGATGAGGAGCTGGAGTTGTATCCTGAGTCGGGCTCCATTTTTGCTATAGAGATTGAAATCAGTGGCCTGAAAGAAAATCGATTTGCTCTTTAACCAATACAGTTGTTTAAGTGTTTTTCCTTTCTGATAACCGCTGTTTTCGTGCCTGTTCATGTCCTATCGAATCAGTATTTCCCATAACCCATTCGTGTTTTTGTCTGTGAGGGTTTGTTTCTGATTGATCTATGTCAATTTTAATCCACATTCGAATCGTTATAGTGGCGGCGAGAAAAACGTTTGCGCAAACGTTTTTCTGCATCCTGATCATCGGCAAGCAATATATATCCGATAGCCATGAGCTTTCTGCGAAGAAAAGCTCGCTAATGCAACGAACGGTGGCCACCATGAAAAAGACCAGACTTCTCAATTCACAGCTCTCCGGAGCCATTGCCAGTCTGGGCCATGGGCAAGGGTTGACTGTCTGCGATTGCGGTCTGCCCATTGGTGACAGTGTTGAGCGAATTGATCTGGCTTTGACCCATGGTGTTCCGGGTTTTCTGGATACTCTGGATGTAGTTTTTTCTGAAACTGTCGTAGAAGAAATCATCATTGCCAAAGAGTTTGCCCAGGTCAGTCCGGAGTTGTATCAACAATTCGCTGAGCGTATTCGACGGTTGGGAGAAGAACAGGGGGCTCCTGTGAAAGTTGTTCAGGCGACTCATGAGTCCTTCAAGGCCCAGTCCGACCTCAGTAAGGCAGTGGTTCGTACCGGGGAATGCACACCCTATGCCAATGTTATTCTGAAATCTGGCGTTGCTTTTTAAAACAGCCTTGAGCTGATTAACAGCCTTGAGCCGATTAAGAGCATGAACATGAAATGCCGTCGCTTTCATACCTCTGAAAATGGCATTGTCGTTGTGAGCAGTCTTTAGGAGGATGTGGTGAGTACCCAGTCAAAATCTGAACCTGTTTTCCAGATGAAAGATGTCATCAAGATATTTCCCGGTGTTCGGGCTCTGGATGGCGCCTGCTTAAATATTTATCCTGGCCGGGTAATGGCACTCTTGGGAGAAAACGGTGCCGGCAAGTCAACTCTCATGAAAGTCATGACGGGTATCCACAGGTGTGATGAAGGCCAGCTGAAGTACCACGGTGATGACGTGGTTTTCAGGAGTTCCAGAGATTCCCGGGAGCGCGGTGTCAGCATTATCCATCAGGAGCTGAACCTGATTCCTGAATTGTCTATTGCCGAGAATATTTTTCTGAGTCGTGAACCTATGGGGCGATTCGGCAGAATTGACTGGAAAACCATGCGTGAGGAAGCGCAGAAACTGCTCGATCTGCTGGATGTGCCGTTTGATCCCTCAACACCAGTGGGCAAGCTGAGTATTGGTGTTCAGCAGATGGTAGAAATTGCCAAGGCGCTGTCGTTTTCATCGCAGGTGATTGTAATGGACGAGCCGACAGATGCTCTAACCGATAAAGAGACTGAAAGTCTGTTCAAAGTGATTCGCCAGCTGCGCAGTGAAGGTAAGGGCATCGTTTATATCTCCCACCGTCTGCAGGAAATTTTCCAGATCTGTGATGACGCTACCGTCATGAGGGATGGTCGTTTTATTGCTGAAACGCCGGTATATCAGCTGACTGAGGACGACATCATCGAACAGATGGTAGGTCGCTCCCTTGAAGAACAGTATCCCCGCATTGAAGTAGAAACCGGTGCCCTGGCGCTGGAGGTGAAAAATCTTTCTGCCCCGGGTGTTAAAGGTATCAGTTTCCAGCTGAAAGAAGGTGAGATCCTTGGAATCTCAGGCCTGATGGGCGCAGGACGAACTGAACTGATGAAAGCTCTTTACGGTGCGAATGCCGCCCAGTCTGGCGAAATCCGGGTAGCGGGTGAAGCAAAGCAAATTAAAACGCCGGCTGAAGCTTTGCAGTCAGGGATTGTCTATATCTCTGAAGACCGTAAAGGGGATGGTCTGGTGCTGGAGCTTTCGGTGTCTGAAAACATGAGTCTCTGCAGCCTGAAACGATTCCAGAGTGCTATCGGGAAGATTAATCGCAGCCGCGAGATGGACTCGGTTCAACACTTCATTAAAGCCTTCAATATCAAAACCCCTTCGGCTAAACAGCTGATCAAGAATCTCAGCGGTGGTAACCAGCAAAAAGTGGCCATCGCTAAGGGTTTGATGATCAATCCAAGAGTGCTGATCCTGGACGAGCCTACCCGTGGCGTTGATGTTGGTGCCAAGAAAGAAATCTACCAGTTAATCAACGAATTCAAGAATAAGGGCATGAGTATTTTGCTGGTGTCGTCTGACATGCCGGAGGTTCTTGGCATGAGTGACCGGGTTCTGGTGATGCATGAAGGAAAAATTACCGGTGAATTTGATCGTCAGGAAGCCACCCAGGAAAAATTGATGCGTTGTGCCGTTGGTAAGGCAGCGTAAGAGGAAATATTATGACTGAAAAAACCTTACGGTCAGGTGCATTCAGCCTTGGGCTTACAGGCAGCCCTGAGCATGTAAAGAGCAGCGTTAGTAAGTTCCGCATCAATAAAGATTTTCTGTTCGAGTACAAATCTGTTATTGCCCTACTGATCTTCATGGTGGCGGTCTCCATGATCAGTGACAGCTTTTTCAGCACTAACAATATGCTGAATATCCTGCGACAGACTTCTATTAACGCCATCATTGCGGTGGGTATGACCTTCGTCATCCTGACCAGTGGTATCGACCTGGCCGTTGGCTCCATTCTGGCACTGAGTGGTGCTCTGGCGGCAACCCTGATTGGCATGGACTTCAACATTATGCTGGTGGTGACCCTGACTCTCGCAGCTGGTGCTGCCATGGGAGCCATGAGTGGTTTGATAATTGCCAAGGGAAGGGTTCAGGCGTTTATAGCAACACTGGCGACAATGACTCTGCTCCGTGGTGCCACAATGGTATTCACCGACGGTCGTCCCATCTCTGCCAGCAGCGGTGCTGCTTCTGATGCGTTCTCATTTATCGGCAGTGGCTACTTGTTTGCTATTCCTTTCCCGATTTACCTGATGGCATTCACCTTTTTAGCAGCATGGTTCGTGTTAAATCACACACGACTGGGTCGTTACGTCTATGCTCTGGGTGGTAACGAAGCTGCTACTCGTCTGTCCGGTATCAACGTCGATCGTATCAAACTGGCTGTTTACTCCATTTCTGGCGGTCTCTCCGCCCTGGCAGGATTGATTGTCACCAGTCGTCTGGCTTCGGCTCAGCCTACAGCGGGTAATAGTTACGAGCTGGATGCAATTGCTGCGGTAGTGCTGGGTGGAACCAGCCTGACAGGTGGTAAGGGACGGATCACCGGTACTCTGGTTGGTGTGCTGATCATCGGTATCCTGAACAACGCCCTGAACCTGCTCAATGTTTCTTCCTACTACCAGTTGATTGCCAAGGCTCTCGTTATCCTTCTGGCTGTCCTGGTAGACACTCGTTCCTCCAGACAGTCTTAAGAACAACGCTACTTTCCGTCGTGGAAGTGGCCGTCTGCCAATATAAGGCCGGAATAAACCGGCCAAACAATCGACCACGAGGTTGTTCTCCATGATTTTCTCCATGAAAAAAACATTAGCCATTGCCCTGGCTGCAGGTCTGGCTCTGACAGGTTGCAGCAAGCCTGAAGAAGGCACTACGGGTACTGAATCCTCTGACGCTTCCGGTCAGAAATCGATGGCGCTGGTGGTGTCTACCCTGAACAACCCTTTCTTTGTCACCCTGAAAGAAGGGGTTGAGAAAAAAGCTCAGGAGCTGGGCTATGACTTGGTGATTCTGGATTCCCAGAATGATTCTGCAAAGGAAATGACCAATACTGAAGATCTGACGGTGCGTGGTGTTGATGCCATCCTTCTGAACCCTACTGATTCAGACGCTGCAGCTAACTCTGTGCGTGCTGCCAACCGTGCTGAAATTCCGGTAGTTACTCTCGATCGTGGGGCTAATGGCGGCAATGTGGTGTCTCATGTGGCTTCCGACAACATTGCCGGTGGTGAGATGGCCGGTGAATTTATTGCCAGTAAGCTAGGCGGAGAGGGTCAGGTGATTCAGCTGGAAGGTGTACCGGGCACGTCCGCTGCTCGTGAGCGTGGTGAAGGTTTCATGAAAGCCATCAAGGGCACTAACCTGGAGCTGGTGGCCAGTCAGCCAGCCAACTTCGACCGTACCAAAGCTCTGAACGTTACCGAAAACCTGCTACAGGCTCATCCGGATGTTAAAGCCATTTTTGCCCAGAACGATGAAATGGCATTGGGTGCCCTGAAGGCCGTACAAGCTGCGAAAAAAGACGTCATCGTCGTAGGTTTTGATGGTACGGATGAAGGGATCCAGTCTGTTCAGGACGGTGGTCTGGCTGCCACTATTGCCCAGCAGGCATCCATGATTGGTGAAATGGGTGTGGAAACTGCGGATAAAGCTATCAAGGGCGAAGAGGTGGCAGTCTATACACCGGTTGAGCTGAAACTGATTACTAAGCAGCCCTGAGCCGATAATGAGTATGACCAGACCTTTGGACTGATCATAGAAGCGAAGATAGAGATAGATTCATGACCAAACAGATTCTTGTTCTTGGCAGTGTGAATGCAGACCATGTACTGAAAGTAGAGTCTTTTCCCCGTCCCGGTGAAACTGTCACTGGCAGTCGCTACGATGTTATTCCCGGTGGTAAAGGTGCCAATCAGGCAGTAGCGAGTGCCAGACTGGGCGGCAACACCCGCTTTCTTGCCTGTGTAGGACAAGATGCTTTTGGTCATGAAATTGTCGACAAGTTCGCAGAAGATGGTATTGATACTTCCCTGATTGAACAGGTGGAAGGCTTAAATACCGGTGTCGCCTTGATTTTTGTCGATGGGCGTGCAGAAAATTGCATTGGTATTGCTGCTGAAGCTAATGCAGCATTAACCCCTGAGCGGGTTCTGGATAAGAAAGCCGGGATTGCCGGTGCTGACTACCTGCTCATGCAGTTGGAAACCCCGCAAGCTTCTATTCTCGAGGCTGCAAAAGTGGCGCGCAGCAACGGTGTTACTGTTGTTATCAACCCGGCACCCGCACGTCCATTGTCTGATGAACTGTTGGCCAACGTTGATACAATCACGCCCAATCAGACAGAAGCAGAACTGCTGACAGGTGTCGCTGTCAATGATCCGGAAAGTGCCTGTCAGGCTGCCTCAGTGCTCCATGACAAGGGAATTTCAACGGTTGTTATCACTATGGGAAGAATGGGTGCGCTGATTTCTGATCAGACGGGTGCCCGAATGGTTCCCGGTTTTGAAGTATCAGCAACCGACACCACCGCTGCAGGCGATACGTTTAATGGTGCACTGCTAGTGAAGCTGGCTGAAGGATTGGATATAGACAGTGCTGCACTTTTTGCCAACGCCGCAGCAGGCATTTCTGTGACTCGCAGTGGTGCGCAGACATCTATCCCGGGAAGGGATGAAGTAGAACAACTTCTGGCAGAACGCATTGCGCATTGCTCAGAAGTACAACAGATTGTGGCAGAACGGTAAGAGAACGGCGCTATGGCAACGATCAAGGATGTTGCAAAGCAGGCAGGAGTTTCCATCTCAACGGTCTCTCATGTTCTGAACGGTACCCGGTTTGTCAGTGAAGATAAGGCATTCCGGGTCAGAAAGGCGGTTATAGCATTGAACTATAAGCCCAGTGCTGTTGCCCGCAGTTTAAAAACGAATAAAACCTACACCATCGGTATGCTCACGGGATCCAATGCCAACCCGTTTTTTGCCGAAGTGATTCATGGTGTTGAAGCCACCTGTTATGAGCGGGGCTATCATCTGGTTCTGTGTAACTCCGACGACAATCTGGATAAACAGGCATCTTATTTGCGGACTCTGGAAGAAAAGCGCATTGATGGCCTGCTGGTGATGTCCGCTCACAGTGCCCCGGGTTTTTTTGAAATGCTGAGTGAGCGTTGCCAATGGCCTCTGCTTATCCTGGACTCTCCGGCTCCGGGTCTGGAAGCCGATGTCATTATGGAAGATCCGGAGCAGGGCGGTTACGAAGCAACCCGTCACCTTCTGGAAAAAGGGCATCGCTCTATTGCCTGTATTAGTGGTCCGACAAAGTTATCGCCGAGTTCACAGCGACTGGCAGGTTATCATAGGGCGTTGGAAGAGTTTGGGATACCGGCCGGGAGTGGCTGGGTTGTTGAAGGGCGTTTGACAGCAGAGAGTGGTTTTTTGGCAGCCAATCGTCTGCTGGATGACCTGGATGCTGGCCAGCAGCCACCATCGGCCCTGTTTGTCGGCAATGATCTGATGGCCATGGGGGTAATATGTGCACTTCAGACCCGGGGTTACAGGATTCCGGATGATATATCCGTGATAGGGTATGATGATATTGAACTTGCGTCGTATACATCGCCGCCATTGACCACGATTCATCAGCCTAAGGCTGAGCTGGGCAGGCTGGCTGCGGATACACTGATTGCACGTATAGAAAACCCGGGTCAAAAGCCTGAGGTAAAAACGCTGCGTTCAACATTGGTTGAACGTCAGTCTGTTAAATCAACGCTGTAAATCCGGACTATAAGTTTTTTCATTCAGACAGTCATGAATACAGATACAATCCTGAGTAGTTCCTGATGAATAGTTCCTGACTATTGTAAGAAAAATGATTGCCAGAATAAAAAGTGAGGATCGAGAGGCCAATGAATCAGTTAGAGCAACTCAAGGGTATGACAAAAGTAGTGGCAGACACCGGCGATATCGAAGCCATTCGTCGATACCGGCCCGTGGATGCTACGACTAATCCATCCCTTATTCTGAAAGCGGCAGAGCTGCCTGCCTATGAGCCACTTTTTAACCATGCCCTGGAGCACGGCAGATCCAAATCTGATGATAAAATGGCACAAGTCAGGCATGCCTGTGATTGGTTGGCCGTAGCGATTGGTAAGGAAGTCCAGCAGGTCGTACCGGGTGTTGTCTCAACAGAAGTCGATGCTCGTTTATCCTTTGATAAAGATGCGACCATTGCCAAAGCTCTTGAGCTGGTTGCCTTATACCGTGAGCAAGGCGCTGACCCTGAGCGTCTGCTGATCAAGATCGCCTCTACCTGGGAAGGTATTGAAGCTGCAAAGGTACTTGAACAGGAAGGCATCCGTTGCAATCTGACTCTGCTGTTCAGCTTTGCCCAGGCACAGGCCAGTGCTGAGGCCGGTGTATTCCTGATTTCTCCATTCGTTGGCCGTATTCTCGACTGGCACAAAAAAACAGAAGGTCGTGACTTTAAAGCGGCTGAAGATCCGGGTGTTGTTTCTGTGACCCGCATATACAACTACTACAAGCAGCATGGCTATAACACGGTGGTCATGGGTGCCAGCTTCCGTAACACGGGTGAGATTATTGAACTGGCGGGTTGTGATTGTCTGACTATTGGCCCGGGCCTGCTGGATGAGCTGGAGAAAACAGAAGTGACTGTTGTTCAGAAACTGTCTCCGGAGAACGCAACCTCCAGTCATAAAAAAGTGATACTGAACGAACAGGCGTTCCGCTGGGCTATGAACGAGGATGCTATGGCCACGGAAAAACTGGCCGAGGGTATTCGTAACTTTGCCAGGGATCAGGTGAAGTTGGAGCGACTGGTTGAATCCAGGCTGTAATGCTTTCAGAAAAAAACGACATCAGACCTTAAGCAGATATCGAAATACTCGGTATCTGGTTCAGGCTTTCCGGAGTAGTTTGGGTCTTCCATATTGGCATGGCAGGCAACTTTCGTTTTATGTATGGCACACTGATTCACAGACTCACTGGGAGGCGCTGCTATGAAACCCGGGACACCTTTTTATCCTCCAGACAACTATTCGTCATCACGGAGCATAATTTCCAGCCTATGGCTGGTTTTTGTGCTGCTGGTATTTTGCACGGTCGGAGTAAAAGCGGCTTCGACTGAAGCGCTCATGGATATGGATGAAGCCTACGGCCAGTTGGAGCAAAAACTGAATCTCACCGACGAACAAAAGCCCAAGGTAGAAGCCATCCTGAAGGAGAGCAGGGCGGTTATTAAAGAGATTCGGGCCTCCGACGAGAATCGGCTAAGTAAAGCCAGGGCGCTCCGTAAAAACAGGGATGAAACCAATAAGAGACTCGCGACGGTATTGAACGATCAGCAGATGCAAACCTATCGGGAACTTCGTAAGGAAATGCGGGATAGGCTGAAAGAATACCGCGGTCAGAAAAAGTCTGAATAGATGTTCAAGGATAAACGTCAGGAGTCACCCGAACGCCTGACGTTAAGATCAGATCCGGATAAGACGCATTGTCAAAAGCCAGCTCAATGAAGAATGCAGTCCATCCATTTTCAGGGGCTTGGGGGCAGAATTGATAGGTCCAGGGTCTTGAGTGGACAGGCGTTATGTGAGTTGCCTGAAAACGTATACCAGCTTGTTGCAGTACATCTTTTCGGAAGTCTCTGGCGTCGGGGTTATGGCAAACCCAGACACGCGCAAGCTTAGGTTCAAGGCTGGTTCTGATTTCCAGGCCACCGTCATCCAGCAGTCGCCAGTTCATGGCGGGCATGTCCTGCTCCGAAATCAGCGCACCAAAGACAGAAGCCATAATCTCATCGATGTTCACAGCACTATCCCGGCCCAGATAATGGCTGGCATTCGGCAAGTACCTGAGCCAGGTTAATTCAGATAATTTCGGATAATAGAAACGGGCAGAGTCCGGTGGAAAGAACTCATCGCAACTGGCGTTAACAATAAACGTGGGCAGGAAGAGCTGATTTCTATAAACAAAAGGGTCGATATCATTGAGTAATTGCTGCATACCCGGAGAGTCCAGCTTTGACAGAATGTCATGATCATTGTCGGCATAATCGCGAATGGCACTGGCAAAGCCGCCGTAAACATTCAGATGATGATGCATACAGGCTTGTATGTTCAGTGCATCAATCACCATTGGAATAAGAGCCATGACCCTCTGATCAGCAGCTGCCGTCAACCATGAAATCCAGCCCCGTTTGGAAGCCCCGGCGATAATGAAATCATCTATTCGGGTGGACCCTTTTTCACTGAACTTTTTACTGAACTCACACAGGGCATCCATGGTTCGGATTACACTCTTAACCATGGGCCACTGGACGGGCATAAAGCCGTTGTTTTCAGGATCTTCCAGAAAGGCTTGCCAGGAAAAAGCAACAAGATCATCTTCCGACCTGGGAACACCATCCTGAAAGGTCAGAGGCTGGTTGGGCACGTCTCTGAGAACGGCTACCGGGGCTTTAGTGAGTTGGCATAATCGTGCACCATCGACGTTATGTGAGGGTGTGAGTTCAAGGGATGGGTCGTGCCTCGATCCTCCATGAATCATTAGCAGACAGGGGTTGTCTGAACCTTCTTCAGGCCAATAGAGCGTCAGGCGGTGTTGCCATTCGGGTTGACGGAGACCAAAGCGAATGCCTTCCTGCCAGGTCTGGGAAATAAGTTCTAAGTGACTCATTGTGACGGCTGGAAACTCGTCAGAATAACAGGTTTCAAGGCAGCGCCAGCTGAAGTTGTCATCTTCTCTATTCAGGAAGTCCAGAAATTCAGGATTCAATGCCAAGCCTCTTGGTTGCTGGAGTTCATTTCAGTGTCATCGGCGGTTATTGATAGAATACAAGCCGGTATTCATTTTGTAGTCAGTCTATCGTTTTTGTGGAAAAAAGATTCGATCTGGCGAACTTTTTTTGTTCCTTCAGGGTCGAAGAGAGCAGTAAACATTTATTTATTGGGTACAGGTTCTGGTTAAAGCCAAAAAATCGGCTAAACATTATCTTGCCTGATCATGAAGTTTCTGGAGTCTCATGTGCTGATTGTTGCCGAAACCCCCCGACTGATCCTTCGAACCTGGCAAGAAGCCGATTTAAAGCCGTATGCCGATATCACGGGATCGGTTCAAAAAGAACCGCGTTATGGTGCTCACTCCCCCGCCTCTGAAGCAGAAACCGACCTCTGGCGTTTTCAAATCGAACTTGACCAGAGGGGCTGGTCTCGTTGGGCGGTTGTGCTTAAAGAGACTTACCAGCTGATTGGCAGCTGTGGATTTTCAGCCTATGGCGATACTGTCGAAATGAGCTGGCGATTCAGTCAGGAGTATCGTGGCCGCGGGCTGGTGATTGAAGCGGCTGAAGCAGTGACCGACCTGGGGTTCAGAAGATTGGGCTTCAAGGAAATCATCTCTTTTGCTTCACCTCAGAATGAATTTGCCCTTGATGTGATTGAATCATTGGGCATGAGTCTGGCGGGGTATGAAGGCTGGTGTAATGTAACGGTTGCCCGGTTTACTCTGAGTTCGGCAGAAGCTCTCAGTCCCCACCATTAGGATTGCTTCCGGATCGGAGATATCTCTCGTGTATTGGTTGGCAGTCTCGCCAGTCTGGGAACCCGTTGTAAACGGGCTTCCCCTAAAGCGAGCACTTTTCCGAACGATCATTCAAGCTGAGAACAATAACGGAGTCGCATTACATGACCTATCGATTTGTACACTTCTCTGATCCCCAGTTAGTTCCAGCGGGAATGTTGAATTATGACATTGACCCACAGGCAAGGTTGAAGCACTGCGTCGACACACTTTTGCAGCAAGTGCCGGAATCCAGCGCTTGCATCATCACAGGTGACCTGACTCACTGGGGCGAAAAAGAGGCCTATAAAGCCTTGAAAGAAGAACTCGACAGGTTGTCTTTCCCGGTTTACTGCCTGATGGGCAATCATGATCACAGACAAAATTTTCTGGATGTTTTCCCAAACCATCCAAGGCAGCAGGAGGGCTTTATCCAATTTACGGTTGAGACAGAACTGGTCAACCTGATCTGTCTGGATACGCTGGATGACAGAAAACGCAGTGGGGTTCTCTGCGAGCAAAGACTGGCATGGCTGAAGCATGAACTGGAAGCTGCAAACAAACCGGTTTGTCTGTTTATGCACCATCCTCCATTTGAAACGGGATTGGCAAGCATGGACAGGGATAATCTGGTCAATTCAGAAGCACTCAGGTCAATGATTCAGCCCCACAAAGAATGGATCAGGCATTTGTTTTTCGGTCATTTGCACCGCTCTGTTTCGGGTCATTGGCAGGGAATCAGCTTTTCATGCCCACCTTCTCTGGTTCATCAGACACCTTTTAATTTTGATAACCCCAAGCCTGACTCTGTTTCGCCAGAGCCTCCGGTTTATAACCTGGTAGATATTCATCCCGACAGACTGGTTGTCCACACTCACAATTTTTTGCATGATTCTCCCGCTATTAACAGCAGAGCCTGTCAGCGCTATCAAAAGCCTCTGGACCCTGAATTATGAAATTTAATGAACCTGCACTTCTGAAAAACTGGGAAAAACGTTTTGTAGAATTTCTGCAAGACCGGGATTGCGAGGATGCCTCTCACGACATTTCCCACTTTCAGCGGGTCTGGAAAACGGCACAACAGCTGATGGATGAAGGCCATTTTGACATTAACCGGCTGGTGGTTCTTGCTGCCTGTTATTTTCACGATATTGTTGTGTTGCCAAAAAACCATCCGGAGCGCTCGAAAGCTTCCACCCTTTCGGCTGAAGAGACTGAAGTTTGCCTGAAATCTCTGGCGTTTCCTGAAGACCTGATCGCTGCCGTGTGTCATGCAGTAAAAACTCACAGTTATTCCGCTAACATCCCCCCTGAAACTTTGGAAGCTGAAGTGGTTCAGGATGCGGACAGGATGGAAGCCCTTGGGGCGATTGGCATTGCCCGTTGTTTTTATACGGGTGGCAAGCTGGGCCAGAAACTGTTTGATCCTGAAGACCCTATGGGGAAAAACAGGACACTGAACGATCGTCAGTACTCACTGGATCATTTTGAAATCAAGCTCTTGCAGATTCAGAAGACCATGAAAACAGAGCCCGGGCGCAACATGGCAGTTCGTCACAGCGACTTTTTGCAGTCCTTCCGAACTCAGCTGTGTAAGGAGCTTTCAGGCGACTACAGCTAAATAAAGTCTTGGTTTTTTTTGTATCTTTGTACTATTAACCTCTTAGCAATCTGCTTATACTTTCCGGCAATCTTGTCGGAGCGCCACGGGCTGAGACCGAAAGTTTTTTTTTCGGAATCCGTAGAACCTGCTCAGGTTAATACCTGCGAAGGGAACAAGATGGCCTATCCGGCAAGCTATTTCGAAACAGTCGTGAACTGGAAAACAGTCTTGAACTGGAAAACAGTCATGAACTCAACGTGAAGGATACTGAAACGATGGCTTGCGAGAAAAATGCGTCCGGTTTTGACCGGCAGTTACTGATGGACGCCTGTCGCCCCTTTCCCAACTCCCAAAAAACCTATGTAACAGGCAGTCGCGAAGACATTCGTGTCGGTATGAGAGAAGTTCATCTGCACGATACCCCTGAGCGTTTTGGTGGCGGCAAGAATGAACCGGTTCGGATTTATGATACGTCGGGCAGCTACACAGAGAGTGGTGTTCCTCATGATTTGAATGAGGGCTTGCCGGGTTTGCGCTCAAAGTGGATTGAAGAAAGAGCTGATACTGAGCTGCTCAACGATCGGTCCTCAGAATTTGCCCGCTCCCGTCAGTTTGATCTGCGTCTGCAGGAGATTCGCTTCAAAGCACTAAGAACACCCCGCAGAGCCAGGGCGGGCCAAAATGTCTCACAGCTGTATTACGCCAGACAGGGGATAATCACTCCTGAAATGGAGTTTATTGCGATTCGTGAGAATATGGGGCGTGCTGAAGGCTCTCACATCACTCCAGAGTTTGTCAGAAAGGAAGTCGCTGAAGGGCGGGCCATTATCCCGGCCAACATTAATCACCCTGAGTCCGAGCCCATGATTATCGGGCGTAACTTTTTGGTGAAGATCAATGCCAATATTGGTAATTCTGCGGTGACCTCTTCTATTGAAGAAGAAGTTGAAAAGATGCTCTGGTCTGTTCGCTGGGGTGGCGATACGGTGATGGACTTATCCACAGGCAAGAACATCCATGAAACCCGTGAGTGGATTATCAGGAACTCGCCAGTGCCTATCGGAACGGTGCCTATTTATCAGGCTCTGGAAAAGGTCAAAGGCAAGGTGAAAGACCTGAACTGGGAAGTCATGAAGGACACCATCATCGAGCAGGCAGAACAGGGCGTGGATTACATGACGATCCATGCCGGTGTCCTCAGGGAACATGTTGCTAAAACCAGAAACCGGGTGACAGGTATTGTTTCCCGGGGGGGAGGTATTCTGGGGCAGTGGGCAGAGATGCATGATGCCGAGAATTTCCTTTACGACAATTTCCGTGAGCTGTGTCAGATCTGTCAGGCGTACGATATCAGCCTGTCTCTGGGTGATGGTTTGCGACCTGGTTGTATCGCCGATGCCAACGATGAAGCGCAATTTGGCGAACTGAAAACCCTTGGGGAACTGACAAAGATTGCCTGGGAATACGATGTTCAGGTCATGATTGAGGGACCGGGCCATGTGCCCATGCACCTCATTAAGGAAAACATGGAGATGCAACTGGAGCACTGTCATGAAGCGCCTTTCTATACCCTTGGGCCTCTGACGACCGATGTGGCACCGGGCTATGACCACATTACTTCAGGTATCGGAGCTGCCATGATCGGCTGGTATGGCTGTGCGATGCTTTGTTATGTCACACCCAAAGAGCATCTCGGTCTGCCTGATAGAGATGATGTAAAAGCAGGTCTGATTGCCTATAAAATTGCCGCTCATGCTGCTGATTTGGCCAAAGGTCATCCCGGTGCCCAGATACGTGATAATGCTTTGTCCAAGGCGCGCTTTGAATTCCGCTGGCTGGATCAGTTTAACCTGGCTCTGGACCCCGATACGGCAAAAGCCTATCACGATGAGACATTACCTCAGGAAGGTGCGAAGGAGTCAGAGTTCTGCTCCATGTGCGGACCTGATTTCTGTCCCATGCGGATGACTCAGGATGTTCGCGAACTGGAAGAAACTGCCTGAAAATAAACGCTGGGAGTCAGTCGTCTGGCTGACTCCTTCTGACCTGTCGAGTATATGACGTAACCACTGCTTGCTAATCTTTTGGGAGTGCTTTGCTGAATCCAGGAGGTCATAGTGGTTCCGTTTTCTCCTCAATCATTTCTGAGTTTCTTTCAATCCCGTAAAGACGCTGCAGGCCATTACCCCATCCTTGATAGGGGGCAATTGTCATCGGAAAAAGTCGGTTGGGTTCGGGGGCCGTCTGATAAATACACTGCTTTTTGTCGCTCCGTAAAAATTTATTACGAGCGAGAGAACGAACTCATGGATAAGCCGGAGTTGCAGGGTGTTAGTCGTATAGTACAAACGGCCACCGGGACTGCAACCCCGCTGTTCAAAAGAGATGTGTCAATCACAAATCCGGCCACGCCAAGAAAAGCCAGTGAGTGGAATGATGAGTTTGTAGCCGTAAATCAGGCCAGCCTGACGGTACTGCATGAGGCTGAGGTTGAGTTGGTTCAGTTACTCTTGAACAAAGCGCCAGAATATGAAATACAGGCAGCAGTTGAAAACCTGATAACAATGTTCTGTTTGACCACTAAAAGCAGAGACGGGGGTGACTGGGAAGCCCATTTAAGGGACTTTATGGAATCCGAGAAAGTGGATATCCGGATTCAATGTGCAAGGCACCGGGCTCCTGATGAAGAGAAACCTTATGACGTAGCCTTGCCCCATGCAAGAGCAAATGCATCAGGTAAAAGAGTCTTCACCTCACCGCATACGGGTGATCTGGACCTGCATTTTGGCATGATGGATCGTGCTATTGATTATTTCAAGGCAAACCCACCCAGAGGCGTTCAACATACCAGACAGGATCGGAAGCAAGCCGGCTTTAGTCATGCACTTGATAATGTCAAGCAGCCTCGACGATTGTCTCCAAACACGCCACCGAAATTAAAAGAGAAGCTGATCGACGAAGCCTGCCAGTTATTTGTAGCGATTATCGGAGACAGACAATACGGTTTGACCGTTCAGGATATGAAACAGGCTTATCGGGATAAAGTGATGACCGATGAAATGGTCAACGCCTGTCTGGATAATATGCAGTTTGATGATCCTCAACTCAACGAACTGGGGCGTTTGGTTCAGGAAGGCAAGTTAATGTACGGAGCTTTTGCCACAGATGACGTTGACTCTACACCTGTCTTTACCAATCTTGAAGACTTACTGCAGTTCTTGAGGGAGTCTTCGGAATCTACTGACGACAGCAACGAGTCGGATGATGAAGATTGGCAAACGTGCCAGAGCTCATTGAGCGATGTGAGCGATGACTTTGTTGGCCCACAGCTACCGGTAGCAGCAGCAACAGCAGAGCAGCTTGAAGCCTTTAAAAAAGCTCAGGCATTCAACCCGGATGTAAAAGATGCAGACCTTGCGGTGGCTGTTGATCTTTTAAATACCGATGAAGAGCTGGCACGTGGAGTTCTGAATAGAAGTCCTCTTCGGCAGGATTACATCCGTGAGTTTTCCGGGTTAATTGTGGTAACGGCCAAAACCAGGGTTCCATCAATGGAAGGAGCCTCTGTCGCTGAGCAGACAGCTCAGCAGACAGCAATGACACCTCCTGCCATTCCGGAAAAACCGCCCGTAGCTTCTGCTGCGATCGCTATGCCATTAGAGCAGGCTTCATGGCCATTGTCGGGAATGGACGACACTCAACAACAATTCCTGACTATGAAGGCCCGGTGGGATAGTCTGCAGCCATCCCGCCAGCAACCCGACCGGCTTGTCAGTGAGCAGTTTAATCAGCATCCGGTTAATGCAGGCTCCTTTGAGAATGCTGAAAGTGATCTGGAAGAACAGCATCGACAGTTGCTAAATGAGATGCAACAGAATATGGACGCAGAAACATTTGACCTGATCAAGGAAGATATGGATCGGGCTCATAACTGCTCCAGAATTAAACTTGAATACCAGTTCGGACGGATTGATAAGGATGAAGCCAAACGGCAGATAACCGAAATAAGTTTTGGCGGTGAAAGAGCAGGTCACCTTGCCGAGCTGGATAGACTGACACCACATAAGCAGACGCTGATTTCAGCCGATGAAGAAGTTGAATTTGAACTGCTTAACAGCGTTGTGTCTGAACTGTATAAAAGACAGGCTGCGGGTAACTCAAACTGTCAGGGCTTTGCCAACTCTCTGGAGCACTTTGCCAGAGGCAGGGGTTATAACCAGGTTCATGGCATTTCAACGCCGATAGAGCTTGCTTTTGATGCCAGTCAGACGACACCTATTGTGGGTTGGGTTCAGGTTGATGGTCTTGAGGAAAAGCAGCATCACCATGAGTTTCAGAATCGTGTGGGTGAATTTTTCGAAGCCATCAAAAAGGGTCAGCAAAGACAGCCAGATGCGGCCAAAAGACCATTAGCCGAGGCTTTTGATAGTGACCGATACGTTGTCCTTAAATCGGGTACCAGTGGTGGTGCAGGCCACTATACCTTTGTGCAAAGACTGAAGTCATCCGGGCGATTTATCGTAGTGGATGCGCAAAACAGGCAGATGTTTCCTGTATTCAATCCCGATGGCACACCGACGGATGAAGCCAGGGCGTACTTCAACAATGTCTCCGTCCAGGCGTACTCCCCAGAGTTTTTGAGTGATGAGCACTATGACAGGGAGATTGACAGCACTAACCTCTGTCTGGCTAATGATCGAAATTATGGCCATCTGATCGGGGTCTTTGAGCATCTGGAAAGAGTGCCTGAACAATGCCAGAAAAGTATTGAAGAGGCCGCTGACTGGTTATCCACAAATGTGAACGGAGCACCTGCCAGAGATGAAATTATCAAAGGGTTGGAAAAAGCTCCCGGGCGTGAGCTATGGTCTTCGCTGTGGGATGGGACCTATCAGCTCAAAAGACCCAGTGAAGTCGAGCCTTTGAAGCAACGTTTTGACGTCTTCGATCCAAAGAAAGGGCAAGACTGGTGTCGCTATCTGATCAAGAATCTGGGGCGTCTGACCGCTGAGCAAAGAAGTACACGTCGAACGGCTTATGAAACGTTTCAACAACTCAGAAACAGCGATACACAGATTGATCAGGCGATGAAAGATGTTCAGGAAACCAACTTTAATGCTGCGTTTCCGACAGAGCGGGAGTGGGATGAGTTCTGTGGTCCTGATGTAGATATGAACGTAAAGGCTAATATCGACAGGGCTGAGCAACAGGTGATCAATGCTCAACCGATTAGTAAACCGGCTGCAATGAAACAACTAATGGATGACTTATGGAAGTTATCTCCAGCTGCATCACAAAGTCGAAAGCAGGCTGCTCAGGAACTGGTACAGATTCGACCTGAACTCCAATTGAGTCCGGTGGAGGTAGAAGCGAATCTATCCAGATGTTTCTCTGAAGCGGGTTGGGATTTCCTCTGGGGAGGGTTGAACCTGAAGCGCAGCCAGATGAGTTCTCTGCAGATGAGAATGGACCAAGCGAAAGTATCCAGACCCAATGAAATGAAAGCATTGATGGTTGAGGTGTTAAGGCTTTCTGATCGTGCTGCCAGAGATATAAACCTTGCCTCGCAGGAACTGGCTGAGATACGACGCGATTTAGGTCTTAGAGCTGAAGAGATCGAAAGAAACTTGAAACGGGCATTCCCGGGTGATGACTGGAAAATACAAAATCGTGCTCTCAGGGGGAGGGCTAGAGAAGTCAAAGACGATATCAAGCTGAACCTGATGGATCGTGGTCGTCAGGTCATGACCTGGGGGCAAGATGTGCAGGGGCCAGTAGTTGAAGCCAAAGCACCGGAAGCAGTGCAGGCCATACCAGAACCTGTGCTGGTTCGCGAGTCAAAAAGATTGGAGAAATCAGAAAACATTGGGGAAGTGCTGGCGCACATCAAGCCTGGCGAACCTGTTGTGGTCTGCTTTGATTTGGATGAAACGCTCATCGCCAAAGATATAGTGGCTGGTGGTCGTCAAGAGAGGCGTATGGTCAATCCTGATACGGCCAAAATCATTCAGGACATTCGAACAAAGGCGGGTCCGGGTAATGCCAAAATTATCCTGCTTACCGCCAATGAAGAAGACTCTTTGAGAGAAAAACTTGAAAAAACGCAACTCGACAGACATCTGTTTGATGATGCAATCACGATCAAAGTCCAAACTGGGCCACTGAAAACCAAGGGTCAGGGCTTGCATCACTACCTCGACACATCCGGGCACCCGGCACAGCACGTCGTTATGGTAGACGACGTGCAGGGCATGTTGGATTCTGTTGAAAAGGCCGCTGATCAACGTGGCATACCCTATACAACATTCCACTTTTATGGCGCTAAACCGATGACCTACAGGGTGGATTTTGCTGCTATTAAAGACACGTTCATGTCTGAAGATGGAGAAGGTCCTGATATCAGTTTTGAGCGATTTACTGAGTTGCAGGTGCTGTCCGATGATAAGGGTTGGAATTCTGAAGAATTGAAAGCGATCTATATAAACGAATCGCCTCTAATGAGAGGTAAGTTTGATAGTTTGAAAGTGTTCAACGCCAGTTTTGACTGGCGAAACTATAAATTACCCAGAGACTATCAGCCTCCCCGGCATTTGGGGAGACCGGTGATTGGTGTTAAATAATCAGACTATCTGGGACAAGGTTTGGATAAGAGACTCGGTTTGAGCCTTATTGCCCAGATTAATTCTTAAACCGACTCTGTCGCTTTCATCGGCTTTTGGTCGAACCAGAATATGGTGAGCCCTGAGGTGTTTTTCGATCTCATCCGGATTATTTGGGAATGTCCAGATAAAGTTGGCGACACTGGGCCAGTAATCAATCCCTTTCCTGTTCAGAAAATCTTCAAACATGGGTTTGGAGACCTCCATCACTTCTTTAACATACAGTTCGGTGTAGCCCGGGTTGGAGAGTGCTGCATCAATTGCAACCACCGCCAGCTGATTGACGTCGTAAGGGCCACGAACATTCAGCAGTGCTCGTATATTCCCGCTATTACTGATGACATAACCGAGACGAACAGAAGGCAATCCCCAGGTTTTTGAGAAGGTGCGGGTAATCAGCAGGTTGGGGTACTGCTCAACGATATCTGCTACCGTTTCCTGTGTGTATTCAAAATAACATTCATCCACAAGAATGGCGGCTTTGGGTGCTGCGGCTGCAATTTCAAGAATATCTTCTCTGGCCACACCAGTACCCGTTGGGTTGTTGGGATTGGCCATCACTATAAGCCGGGTTTTGTCGGAAATGGCATCAAGCACGGCCTGCTTGGGAAAGCCTTGATCTACAGAATACGAAGGCTCAATGATTTTAAGGTTTTCTACCTTGGCGACCTGTTGATACATGGCGAATGAGGGGCCGGGAATAATGGCTTCTTCACCTTCACTGCAAGCTGAGCGGATGATCAGATCAATACCCTGATCGGAGCCGTTGGTGATCATCACCTGTGCGGCATCAACATTGCAGTATCTGGCAATCTTTGAAGCAATGTTCCCGTAGGATGGGTAGCACTGCAGACGATCATCCTGAATGAAATCAATCAACGCCTGTTTTACTGAAGGGCAGACTGGCAGGGTACGCTCATTAAAGTCCAGCAGCAGGTGGTCATGAGGGTCCCGGCCTTCCAGAGGTGGGGTATAAGCTCCTATTTGGGCAATGTGGGATTTAAAAATACTCATGATCAACGTGCCTGCTTGCTCTTGTAGTCCTGA
>NZ_JAHHPN010000015.1:0-1273 GCF_024606325.1 Endozoicomonas sp. ONNA1 | reverse complement strand
TGTCAGAGTAATGATCAAGGTCAATCATACCGACCTTGTATTGAGTATTGCCATTGTTATCCACTGTTTGAAAGGGAGGAATATTATCGTAACGAATACGCTCTCCTGTTATCGTTGCATTTTCATTAATGGTAAAGTCAGGAATCCCCCTCAGGCACGCCAGCGCCGTCAGATCTCTAATAGCACCACGATAACCTTCGCGATTCAGGCTGTACTCCATATAGTGTGCAAACTTGTTTGTTGGTATATTGACCCGCTCTGTCAGCAACATCGCCTCACCACCTACGATCACTGGGAGCATTCTTGGAACAAACAGGTGTTCCAGGCCAAAAGCCTCAAATAATGACTGGGCAAGGAGCGCTTGACCTGAATCTCCCCGGTCGATTTTCAGGATATAACCAGGGTACTGATCCATGGAGTAAATGGGGCCGCGCCCGCCAACCATGCGCCTGTCTTTTTGATAGTTAACAGGCTCTGGCCTTGAGTTCAATTCCGCAAGCACAGCGTCAATACCCGGTTCAGAACTGGCAATAGCGCTTGAAACAAAACAGAACAGCGAACCGACCAGATAGTTTCTTATGCCGGATGGTTTCAATGTCTTTTTCATTTTTTTTCCTCAAAAGCTGGATAATTCAGTAGACGCAGGTTAGACATGGCAGAAAATAAAATGTTCCCGGGAAAGTGCGGCGTTTTTAAGACATATGGGCATGCTGTCAAACTGACCCCACCTCAGTTTGTTAAGCCTTATGTCAAAACTGACAAGAACGACTACAACGATGCTGAAGCGATTGCTGAAGCAGCTTCACGACCCAGTATGCGTTTTTTTCCCTCTGTCTCCTACCTTGCCCCGGCCTTGATCAGGACTTTTACGCAGTCGGTATTGCCCTTCACGGCTGCGGCGAACAGCGAGGAGAAACCATCCGTACTCCGGGCGTTGACATCCGCCCCGGCGTCGATCAGGCGTTCGACGATGTCCTTGTGCCCATTACCAGATGCGAATATCAAAGCAGTGAAATCATCATAAATAACGGCATTGACATTGACTCCCTCTGCCAGTGACTTCTCCACCTGATCCAAATCCCCCCGCAAACAGGCAAGATAAAACGCCTGATCGGGGAAAAATGTATCCGGGTGAGATTCTCCGGTGTTCTCATTCACCATAGGCATCGGATTTTGCCGGCACATTACACACCGGCGAGAGCCGATGGGCTGATCAACAAAACACCTCGAAATACAGTCCAGATCGAAGCGGTGGCCACAACATTGGGTTTTG
>NZ_JAHHPN010000262.1:0-4668 GCF_024606325.1 Endozoicomonas sp. ONNA1 | reverse complement strand
AAGTCAACTCAGCCAGCTTCAGTGCCGATTGTTGCCATGTGGTCACCGCCAGTGAGGATGGCACGGCGAAAATTACTGAAATAAGGGGTTCTCTGGTATCACCTGAACCGGCACAGTCTGGTGGTGATTGACGAAGCCCGGAACCTGATGCGGGGTACTCAGAGGGCCGCCGCTGAGTGACGCCATTCTGCGTGAGTCGAAAGGCAGAAACAGTGTTCGTTGCGCTTAGCAACATGTTATGAACTTTTATTCCAAAACCGGGTCTAACTCGGCACATCCATTTTGAATGTCGTTTCAAAATGAGGAGAAATACTCACGTTACAGGAAACAGAAATGACACCATGCACTCAGCAAATAAACGACAACTCCAATATTGTCGATTCAGCCCCGACATCACCCGGGCGATCTCAATCAGAGCCGCCAACCGTTATCGATATGGGTAGGGAGATCACTGCATCTTACCCGTGTGAATCGTTATTATTGAAGACACTGCCCAAAGAATTGAAGTATGAAGTCATTGCCCATTTAGATCTTCCAAATGTAGCCGTTTTAAAGCGAACATGCTCCGAGTTGTGCGATGTTATTGAAGAAGGTGATGTTCTGGCGAAGGCATGGTATGGCCGGTTTTCTTCAGCACACCGGGCTCAAATAAAGGCAGTCATCAGTACAAAAGACAACAACCAACTCAGCGACTGGTTAGGGCAGTTTACGAATGACGAGGCACTCATCAAGTCAGTAGTAGGACGCCGGGAGAGTGATGGATTTCCTGCTTTTTTCTTTTTCACCATCAGTCAACTGATGTCTGAATGTAAAGCATTTAAATTAGTTGAAGAAGGCGAAATTTCTCATGGCAGCGGGATTAAATCAGCCTCCTTCAGTGTCGATGGCCGTCATGTGGTGACCAAGACTGCTACCGAGGGTCGTAATACAGCGAAAATTTCTGGTCAGGACATCGGTGGGTCATGGGATGTAAAAACTAACATTTTGCACTCTGATGTTATCAACTCAGCCACCTTCAGCCTCGATGGCCATCATCTGGTCACCGCCAGTGATGATCGCACGGCGAAAATCTACGCTCATGAGGCTGATGGAACGTGGGAAGTAAAAGTGACCATTACTCATGGTTCCAGGGTCAATTCAGCCGAATTCAGTCCCGATGGCACTTTTTTGGTGACCGCCAGTGCTGATAGCTCAGCGAGAATTTATGGTCAGGAGGCCAATGGATTATGGCTACCAAAAGCCAGTATTTCCCATGAAGATTCGGTCTTTTCAGCCTCCTTCAGCGCTAATGGGCGCTATTTGATAACCAGGGGTAATGATGATAAGTCGAAAATCTATGGTCTGGAGGACGATGGATCATGGC
Source organism: Endozoicomonas sp. ONNA1 (assembly GCF_024606325.1). Taxonomy (NCBI): domain Bacteria; kingdom Pseudomonadati; phylum Pseudomonadota; class Gammaproteobacteria; order Oceanospirillales; family Endozoicomonadaceae; genus Endozoicomonas; species Endozoicomonas sp. ONNA1. The sequence continues at coordinate 3,305 of NZ_JAHHPN010000262.1, read as the reverse complement.
TGGAGAAAAGCACTATTGCCCTTCCCCATGACTGTCATGTCGAATTAGCCTCCCTCAGTCCCGATGGTGCCCATGTGCTGACCGTAGGCCAGATGACTGTGGTCGGCGAAGTTTACCATTTCCCCTCTGTCTGCGATGACACGGTGAAAATCTACGGCCAGAAGGACGATGGATCCTGGGAAGTAAAGGCTGACATTCGCCATAATGAGCGGATTTGCTCAGCCACCTTCAGCCCCGACGGCAATCATGTGGTGACTGCCAGCGATGATGGTTCGGCGCAAATCTATAGTAAGAAGGCAGATGGATCATGGGAACGAAAAGCCAACATTCGCCATCAGAAATCGGTGAGATCAGCCACTTTTAGCCCCGATGGCCGCCATGTGGTAACTGCAAGTCACGATAAAACGGTGAAAATCTATGGTCAGAACGCCAAAGGAGTCTGGAAAGAAAAAGTCTCCATTGCTCATGATGGCGAGGTCAATTCAGCTGTTTTCAGTATTGATGGTCGTCATGTGGTAACCGCCTGTAAAGATAAAACAGCGAAAATCATCGGCCAGCAGATCGATGGATCATGGGTAGTGAAAGCTTCCATTTCGCATCAGGATGCAGTTAACTCTGCCGCCTTCAGTTTCGATGGTCGCTATGTGGTCACCGCCAGTGAGGATCACACGGCGAAAATCATTGAAATAAGCATACATAATTGATTTTGTGTTATCAGTCTTGTGGTTATTTAATTTCATATATGGTTTTGCATTTTACCGGTTAACACCGCCTTTTCAGGATTTTTTAAAGGTTGGTCTGCACCGAAGGTCTGCATACCCTTTGAAGAGTATGGTGTGAATTTCAGGAAATTTTTGGTGGTTCCGGCAGTTATTCCTGGCATATTTTTTGGGAGTAAATATTTTTTATATTTTTGTACTGTATTGAAAGCACTGACGGAATTAAGAGAGAAGCTATTATGCACAAGGTAGATTTTGAAACCCTGTCTGGAGGGTTTTATAAACTGTCATTGGCAGAACGCCTCGAACGGGTCGCCCGGTTTTCGGAGCTCTCAAAAGAGGAAGTGGATATCATTTCAGGAAAATCCTCTTTAAAAAAAGAACAGGCGGATCATTTAATTGAAAATACCATCGGTATTTTTCCAATGCCGTTAGGCGTTGCAAATTATTTTAATATTGATGGTGTTGATCGCTTTATCCCAATGTGTGTGGAAGAAACCTCTATTATTGCGGCCGCTTCTGCTAACGCCAAATGGGTGCGTAACAGAGGATGTATTAATACCTGGACAGAGGGTAGGTTGATCATTGGTCAGGTGCAACTTCCAAATGTATCTGATACAGAACTTACCCTTCGAAAGCTCACAGAAAATCGTAACGATATGATTGACCTTGCCAATCAGCGTCTTTCAGGTTTGGTAAGAAGAGGTGGTGGCATTAAAGACATTGAATTTAGAACGCTCGAACGATCCGACAAGCAAGGTTCAATGGTTGTCCTTCATCTTCTATGTGACCCTTGTGACGCCATGGGAGCAAATTTAATCAACCAGGCGTGTGAAGCCTTAAAGCCTCCTGTTGAAGAACAGACTGGTGAGAAGGTAGGCTTATGCATTCTCTCCAACCTTGTGGACTCCAGGCTGGCATGCGCTCGTGTCACTCTTTCTGATGTTGATGAAGAGCAAGGAACAGGCATAGAAGAGGCTTCGATTTTTGCTGAATCTGATCCTCATCGGGCATGCACACATAATAAAGGTATTTTAAATGGGATTGACCCCATTTTAATTGCAACGGGCAATGATTGGCGTGCAACCGAAGCAGGTATCCATGCTTACGCCGCACGCACCGGCAGCTACCAACCTGTTGCCACCTGGAGATATTCCCCTCTCAAGCGTCAGCTCATTGGGATCTTAAGAGTACCCATGGCTGTTGGGACCGTTGGAGGTGTTACCAAGGTTCATCCTTCAGCAAAGGTGGCCTTAAAGATTTTAAAGGTGTCTTCCGCAGAAGAGCTCGGACGTATTTGTGGTGCTGTAGGACTTGTTCAGAACCTGGGGGCTTTAAAAGCCCTTGCCACCGTAGGCATCGTGAAAGGTCACATGTCCCTTCATGCGAAAAACCTGGCCATTGCGGCAGGTGCCAATGAAATGGAAATTCCAAGGCTTGTGTCTGAGCTTGGTCAGTTAATCTCAATGAAAAAAGCCATTTCTGTTTCTGTTGCCAAAGAACTGTTAGTAAAAATCAGACCCACAGCAGTTAATCATGTTTCAGCTACACATCCGAGATAAAGTTTTTCACCAGAGACGAGTCCCTGGCCCTATCAGGTGAAGAAGCTTTTACCCGCTGCAAACTTTTAGGCGAGTCCGCCATACTTCGGGCTACACTCAGCCCTGACTGAAGAAAAATGGAAATTTGAGTGCAACTTAAAACAGTTTTCTTTTATATAATCGGTACACTCTTGATCTCTTTGGCAGCCAGTGGATTTGGTGATGACCATTCTCAAGGACGTCTGCTCATCGTCACAAATGGGACACCTGACCAAGAGGCTTATCTGATACCAGGTTTTGTCTTCTTTGTGCCTGAAGACTCTCTGGACTTGTTTGAAGACATACTGGTCGCTGCCAATGCTACCTATATTGGCAGGGTGCCAATAGGCGAAGGTTCATTCAGCTGCTATCTACTGAAACACGATGATATTGACACTCCCTCAACGGAACAAGGAAACTTCTTGTGTATCAGCCCTGAATGGCAAGTAGATAGAACTGACGTTGGCGAGGGCGATCTGGCTACAGATAATGTTTCTGAGAAAGCGGAGAAAAATAGCACGAGCTTTGCATTGCCAGAATGGCCCGCATTAATACCTGAACCCAACTTGCGATTATCGGGAAGAGGCTTTCCATTTGACCCACCGCCACCACCTCCTTTTATGCCGGGCATTCCTGCCAAAGGATTTTTTGATATGCCCGACTGGCAATTTGACTACCTGTCAGCTCTGGCCCCGATCAGCCAGTGGCTGAAACAATGGCTTCATAATGGGTATCCCACTACTTCCACTGAATCCCGACAATTCGTCAGCGCCATAGATTTATCTGCGGCTTTGGAAGGGATTACAAAGAAGAAGACACACAATAGATCGTTATTCAGCCAAATGCCGTTAGATGCCTCAGAACTGCTTGCTCAACTTACGGGGAAAGGTTTGTCGGGCTATTCGCAGGCACATCAATCAGAAACTGTTATGTTCTATCCCGTATTTATGCTACCAAAGTCTGCTTCGAACAGCCTTGAAGAAGCGCAGGAGGTTGAATATGTTGG
>NZ_JAHHPN010000261.1:0-1220 GCF_024606325.1 Endozoicomonas sp. ONNA1 | reverse complement strand
TCACTAGCCTTCTGTATTCTGATTCTGGCGGGGATAATGGAGTCCCTGAACAACAATCACATACGTTAGGTTTAAACTGTTTCGTTCATCCCTGTCTTGGGGCTTGTCAATTCCGGCAGTCTTACGGTTCATCCGATAGCAGAGCGCCGGATTGCGAAGACAGTTCGACAGCCCCCCCAGTAGCAACTCCCGGACAAAGCTCATGCCCTCATTTGGCCAATAGATACTGTTCTATTTGCAAACCTGTTAACGGGGTCGCCTTAGATTCAACGGTTGTAGGGACAATCGACAAAAACGTCCCTGCCGGGCAAGCCATTTGCAACTTGATCATAATCGAGGAGGATGGCCAGCTGCTGCAATGTGGGAAGGTCTTCAAGAATGCTAAAGGCCTTTGGTCTCATAGGAGAGGATACCACTCCGGGCATCAAACCTGTGAAGCGAACGTAATCGGAGAGGATGGTCAGCCGCGGCCGTGTAGAAAGGTTTTCAAGAATACTAACAGCCTGTTGGTTCATAGAAGCGGATACCACACCGGGCAACAAACCTGTAACGTGACCGTGATATTGGAAGATGGCCAGCCCCGGCCATGCGGAAAGGTCTGCAAGAATGCCCAAGCCCTGTCGCATCACAAAAGCAGAAACCACACGGGGCAAAAAACCTGTGATGTGCCCGTGATCGGGAAGGGGGGTCTGCAACGACCCTGCGGGACGGTCTGCAGAAATGCCGCGGCTTTGTCCACCCACAAAAGCGGACAGCACTCTGGGAAAAAGACCTGTGACGTAAACATAATCGGGGAGGATGGCCAGCTGCAGCCATGCGGAAAGGCCTGCAAAAATGCCGCACACCTGTCCAACCATAAAAGCCGACAGCACACCGGGCAAAAAACCTGTAATGTAACCGTGATCGGTAAGGACGATCAGTCGCGGCCATGCGGAAAGACCTGCAACAATGTTCAAGCCCTGTTGAATCACAAATACAGAGACCACACCGGGCAAAAAACCTGTAACCTGATTATGGTCGGGGAGGATGGCCAGTCGCGGCCATGCGGAAAGGTCTTCAAGAATTCCAGAGTCCTTTCGAGTCACAAAAGCGGATACCACAGCGGGCAACAAACCTGTGATGTGAACGTGGTCCGGGAGGATGGCGAACCGCAGCTATGCGGGAAGGTCTGTAAGAATGCTCAAGTTCTCTGGGATCACATAAGAATAAAACACACCGGA
>NZ_JAHHPN010000260.1:0-1270 GCF_024606325.1 Endozoicomonas sp. ONNA1 | reverse complement strand
TGGCTCCTTTCAGAATCACCCTTTGTCCGGCCCTCAATGTTTCAAGCCTGCCGGGTATATGCTGGATTCGCCCCTGTTTATCCACTCCTGGGCCGCCCAGCAGCAACTGTCGCCAGTGACTGTGCAAGTGACAGTCAATAAGAACAGTATTGTCGTCATCCATAACGCTTTCGGCACAGGGGAGTTCAGCCAATAGCGGAGAAACCTCGTCGATCTCCATCGAAGGGTCATTGCCGATCAGTGGGTCGCATTGCCAGGTATTTTCCGGTCGATTAATTCGCCGCCAGAAATCAGCGCCCGGAGCGGCGGCTCCCGAAGCAGCGGCTCCCGAAGCGTCGTCACGCTGGTCAACCGATGTCAACTGTGCAGGGTCTGCCAGAACCAGCAGGGCAACATGCTCTCCCAGAGGGCGTTGTTTCTGACTGACTTTGTCGTATAGACAGGGGTTATCCGGGTCCAGTAGATCGTTAAATTTTGGCAGTTCCTCATTGGAGAGTTTGCGGATATCTATCACCAGGGTGAGTGGCTGCGACCCTTCAAACAACTTGCCTGAACGCAGAACCTGGCGACCCTCTTCAGAAATACTCAACCGGCTCACCAGATTAGCCTGTGAGAGGTCATCGGGGTGGGAAATAAGGGTGACATCCCGATGTTCATCGCCGGTCCGGGCCATTAAAAGTTGTCGAATCTCATCATCACTGGCGACAAAACGAAAATCGAAGGAATCAGGGGTTTTGCGAAGCGAGGAATCCATTGAGGATACGGTTCTCGCTTTATAAGGCAGTGCCATTGAAGGTGACGATCTATTGAGTTCGGGAGTTACCTCACTGCAGATTTCAACACGCTCATTCGACGATAATTCCAGCTTTGACGTCCTGTCTGGCAAGCCGCTCTGAGGCACGCCTCTATCAGGCACCTCTCTATCAGGCATATCTCTGGCAGGAATACGTTTGTTTATTGCCCCATCAATATGGCCATCCATAATTAATCTCACTCCTGTAATCTGAAAGACTGCATTAAAAATTATTTGACTATATGACCTTCAGACAGGATAAAAGTTTCATTTGGATAGATACCCGTAACTATCACAAATGTAATAGCTTCACGAAAGATTCATAAACAGCACAGGGAACCAAATGGCTAGACAATGATCTAAAACAATAAGCTATTTGAGAAATAGCGATAGACAGGAAACTTGCTCTGAACGCAACAGATGCAATCACTTTGTTTTATAAGCAGGTAGGCTTGTGTAACGGGTTGCCTTTTGATG
>NZ_JAHHPN010000259.1:0-1169 GCF_024606325.1 Endozoicomonas sp. ONNA1 | reverse complement strand
AGGTGGAGAAGTCACTGGCAGAAGGAATCAATGTCAATGCCGTTATGACTGATGATCTCAATGCCTTGATGCTGGCATCTGCTAACGGGCACACGGCGGTGATCCAATGCCTGATAGAGGCCGGGGCGGACGTCAACGCCGCCCGAACTGAGGATGGTGCCACCCCGCTATTCATCGCTGCCCAGGAAAATAACACCGACTGTCTGCAAGCCCTGATCGAAGCCGGGGCGGATCCCAACGCTACCTGGAGTAATGGCACCACCCCGCTGTTCATCGCGGCCCAGAAGGGCAATATCGACTGCGTGACAGCCCTGATCAAAGCCAAGGCGGATCTCAACCTCTCCCGTCCGGATGGTGTCACCCCACTGTACATTGCTGCCCAGAAAAATAACACCGACTGCTTGAAAGCCCTGATCGAAGCCAAGGTAGATCTCAACGCTGCCTGTTCCGATGGTACCACCCCGCTCTACGTCGCTGCCGAGAAGGGCAATATCGACTGCCTGGAAGCACTGATCGAAGCCGGAGCAGATCTCGCTGCCCGGGCTGAGGATGGCGCCACCGCGCTGTTCATCGCTGCCGGGAAGGGCAATACCGACTGCGTGAAAGCCCTGATCAAGGCCGGGGCGGACGTCAACGCCGCCCAGACACCGGATGGCGTCACTCCGCTGTTCATCGCTGCCCAGGAAAATAACATCGACATCGTGCAAGCCCTGATCGAAGCCGGGGCGGATCTCAACATCGCCCGGACTTCGGATGGTGCCACCCCGCTGTCCATCGCTGCCCAACAAAATAGCACCGGCTGCGTGAAAGCCCTGATCAAAGCCAAGGCCGATCTCAACCTCAGCTGTTCGGACGGTTCCACCCCGCTGTTCCTCGCTTGCCTGAAGAATAATACCGACTGCGTGGAAGCCCTGATCGAAGCCAAGGCGGATCTCAACGCCGCCCGGTCGGATGATGCCAACCCACTGTCCGTCGCAACCTGGAAGGGCAATACTCACTGCGTGAGAGCCCTGATCAAAGCGGGGGCGGATCTCAACGCCCGGACCGAGAGTGGCGCCACCCCGCTGTTCATCGCAGCCGAGACGGGCAATACCGACATTGTGCAAGCCCTGATCGAAGCCGGGGCGGATCTCAACGCCGCCCTGTCGAATGGCGCCAACCCGCTACTG
>NZ_JAHHPN010000258.1:0-1075 GCF_024606325.1 Endozoicomonas sp. ONNA1 | reverse complement strand
TTTTTGATGACACGGATGTCGCTGTCGGGCAGTATGGCCGTGACTGCATCGGTCACTCCCTGGTGTATCTGGCTGGCTGGCTGGCCGTTGCTCCCCAGGACCTGATCCATCTTCCAGTAGATAAAATGAACCAGCAGCGACTTCAGGTAATCGCTGGCAATGAGCCTCTGTGGGTAATATTTGGCAAGGTTCTCTTTTTGTTGTGACAGCAAGTTTTCAGCTGCTGCCCGGCTTAAGCCAAGCAGAGTGGAGTCAAGCAGGGATTCCAGGCCGGAACCGACTCTCGACCATGCCCGGTAATCAACATCGACCATGACAGAGGCAGGGAGCAGAGGGCTATAGGTGGCGATGGTATTATCAAATTGGCGACCCGAGGGAACGGCGGGTACCGGATTTTTCTCATTGATGACCTTATTGAAAAGAGTGCGGTCACTGACACTGATCGCCACTTCTCCTTTTGACAGGAGTTCCGATGTTGCCTTCACTTTATTGCTATCATGGCGCCTCAAATATTGCAGCGCCCGGCGGTAATCCGCTTCAGTACCCTCAGCCAGCTGCAAGTTATGATGGCCTTTGACCAGACGCTGATAAAGGCTTGTTTTTGAAGGATGATCAGCCGTCAGGGTCAGTGCGTATTGGCGGGTCAGTCCAAGGGGGCGCTGCTCACCGTCAGGTATGGTCCCGGTGTTTATCCCAAAGCGCTGCCGCACCTGCTGGCGCAATGCTGACAGTGACCCTCCACCGCTCTCAAGGGCTTTCAACAGACTGGCGCCGAACAGGCTTGTCAGGGTTTCCCGGAAAATGAACGGCTTGATACTCTCCCCGTCCCGCGTGCCCAGCAGTAACCGGGCATGACTGTTGTCTTCCGCGCTGATTTCGACACGGCTGTCTACCAAAGGCCAGTGAGGCCTGAGGCTGACTTTCACCCTAAAGGAGCTGCCATCGGGAATGCCCGACGCTTTGATCGGGCTCACAAGCCCTTGTAGCAGGTTTGCTAAACGTGGCGCTCTCATTCCCCGGGCAATGCGTTGAATGTCTTTTTGTAACGGCTGTTCGCCAATGGTGCCCTCACGTT
>NZ_JAHHPN010000257.1:0-1006 GCF_024606325.1 Endozoicomonas sp. ONNA1 | reverse complement strand
GATTCCGGTGGTCGTGGGTTCGAACCCCATCGTCCACCCCAGTTTAAAAAAAAGGCTTCGGCCTGATAGTTGGTTTGTTAAGAGTTAAGCAGCATCGGTAGAGTGCTGTGAGCGGATGTGGTGGAATTGGTAGACACGCTGGATTTAGGTTCCAGTGCCGCAAGGCGTGAGAGTTCGAGTCTCTCCATCCGCACCAGTGAACGATACGGGGATAAGCTTGCTTATCCCCTTTTTTGTATTGGAAAAGTAGCCTGGTTGAGTCGAACATTTCATCTGCCACTAGTCCGCAGTCCTGGCTTACTAGTGAGGCGTGAGAGGGGTAGATGGCCTGTTTATGTGTTCCGGGGTGCAACCTATAAGTACTTTTGCTAGTCTATGCGCCTTTGTTTCATACGTACTGCAACTCAGGTTTTATTGAGGAACGCAAATGCAAGTCTCCGTAGAAACGACTTCCGGTCTGGAGCGTCGCCTGACAATTACAATCCCTGCTGACAAGATCGACGGGGAAATCAACAAACGACTGCAAGATCTGTCCCGTCGTGTTCGCCTGGATGGTTTCCGTCCTGGCAAGGTGCCTATTAAGGTCGTTAAGCGTCGCTATGGTCTGGGTGCTCGTCAGGAAGTGCTCGGTGAGCAGATGCAAGAGGCGTTTATAGAGGCGGTCACCCAGGAAAATCTGAATCCTGCCGGTGCGCCCCGTGTTGAGCCAAAGAGTGACGAAGAAGGCAAGGATTTCGAGTTTGTCGTGATCTTTGAAGTTTACCCGGAGATCGTAGTGGGTGACTTCGCGGGTGTTGAAGTTGAGCGTCCCGTCGCTGAAGTTTCCGACACTGACATTGATGAAATGATTGAAACTTTGCGTACTCAGAGCAAAACCTTTGAAAATGTTGAGCGTGCTGCTGAACTGGGTGATCAAATCGTATTTGATTACCGTGGAACCTATGCTTCAGGAGAGCAAGCGGGTGAAGAGTTTGAAGGCGGCAAAGCTGAGAATTCTACTCTGGAG
>NZ_JAHHPN010000256.1:0-10559 GCF_024606325.1 Endozoicomonas sp. ONNA1 | reverse complement strand
TCCTCAGAAGCAGAAATTTTTATCCTCAATTTCTTGCAATCCTCGCTACGGACGCATAAGTCCGACAGGCTGCTTGCACTTCCTGAACACTATGGGCCGAAGAATGATCGGTTCGCAGTGCGCTGGATATACCTTTCAGGTTCCCACGCCGATGTATGGGAACCGGAGTTTTGCCAAGGCCTTTTCAAGCCGGAGAGGTTAAGAGTCATAGAGATGACAATATAGCCAGAGTGGTTATTACGCCTATAGCAGAAGTCACTGCGGCTTTACGCGCTGATGAAGTGGGAACAACTGTCGTATTTATACTTGATGGAGTGGGGAGTGATATTGTATTTGATGAATTGGAGAGTGATGTTGTGCTTGATGAGTTGGTGGTCACAACTGTGCTTATATTCGATGCATCGAGGAACGCATTACTACCCGCAATGAAACCAGAGAATGTATTGACTTTCTGGCAGACTTCCGTGGCAAAGTAGAACTGACCCAAGAGGTTGACCAGTCCGGTGCAGGCAGTGGCTGGGGAATCATTTATGGCGGTCCAGATATTCACGGTTGTTTGAGTGGGAATTGGCCAGACATCAGGTGAACTCATGACTTTTTCGCACAATCTTTGTTTAGTCATGTCATCCAGCGTTATGTGGGCTGCTATCAAACTGAACCGTTCCAGCGGCTGCCACCAGGGTCTGATTGCCCGCAGGTGGTTACAAACCAGGTTCAGAGCAACTTGTCCACTGATGGTTAAAGCGGTCTGTGTTGTTTTGATCTGATTGCCAATCAGGTAAAAAAGAGGAAATCTTGTTTCGTTTTCTGTGGTTCCTACAAAAACGAATCCGCCTTTGCGAACAGGGTCGAGATTTGTAATACCATGATTGGAAATGTCTACCGTGTTTTTGAAGACATCCATGCTGGCTTTGGGACCCAGTCTGAACTCTCCCGCCTCCGCCATATCGCCCTGGAATGTATTCCCAATAACAGCTAACAGACCTGACCTGTTCCTGATGGCAGGAAGATTAATGAGTATTCCCTGGTCAGGAATAACATCAGCAATCAGACGACTTTGAAGCGTAGTGTACTTTTTACCAATGATCGTGTTGTTGGCGAACTCCAAACCCGGACCTCGGTGCCAATAAAAGACCGATAAATTCAGAGGTTCCTTGCAGTCAAGGTTAACTGCGGCCCGGCTGGGAATATGAAATACGTTCTCTTCTAAAATCAGTCGCCGGTTGTAGCATTCTGCGTAAATAATGGACTCAACTGATGGAAAGTTATTCTCTCGAGTTGGACTGAAAGTAACGTGTCGTATATTACTGCTTCTTCTTTCTCCAAACCGGAAGTTATCGGGAGCTCCAACCCTGACCATGTACCTGACCATATATCCTGGCCGATCCCTGATAATAATTTCATAACCTTCATCAGCAGCTCCTATGATGTCCTGGCCGTCTTTCAAACGAATCTCGTCGTCGATAAAGTACTCGACCGTGGTTTTCACTGGCACAGGGCTTGCGGATGAAGAAGGCATCACTGTCGTGCTGTTTGACTGAACTACCGGGTTAGAGGTCGTATTCGTATTGACGGAAGCGCCAGCAGGGAAAGAGATGTTAGCAGGAGTAGGGGCATAGACAGAGACAGAGGCAGAGGCTGAGACAGAGGAAGTGACAAGGCTGGGGGTACTGGGGGTAGGGACGGTTTCCGAGGAGAGCAGGATGACGGTGTTCTCAGGAATCCGTTCTACCAACTTGTTTAGATTCTCTGTCGGATTGGCTTTTAGAATAATGCACTGTCGATTGTAAATAAGATCGCTATAAAGGCTTATTTGCCTGTCAACCCCCATTGACTGGGGTGAAAGATGTTCGCACAATTCTGTAGAGAGGGGGGGCTGAGTAGAGGGGCTTACGCTTGTAGATTGAGCCTGTAAGCTCAGAGCCTGTAGGAGGAGTATAGGAGTGATTAAACGGGCTAAATAACATTGCAGTTTGATCATGTTCAGAACTCCCGGTCAGGCCCCTAGATAGGAAGCCTAGTCGCTGCATTTCTACTTATCCATTAATACGAATAAGATGTTGCGAGGAAACAGGTGGACTATGCCGTCTCCTTCTCTCCATTATTTTGAGTCACCTCATGAAATAACCAAGTCGCCTACCCGAAAAATCCAGTGGATTGCCTGTCGGCAACCACTGATTAAGAGGGTTAAGTGCTTTTTCCCAGAATTCCGGTTCTGACTCCTGAGCCACTCATAGAGCCCGTTCCTTAGCTAACTGGTTATAAATTCAACAACACAGCCAGGGAGGCCATGACACCCAGAGCAGTGCTTATGGTCGTTGCATCTACAGATGATACAGTGGAGATCCTGTCGGAGCTGGACTTCGTAACAATAATGGTCACTGTCGGGCAGATACTAATGACTGTCGGGCAGTGGTGTGTAAAGTCAAAGAAGAACGTACCTACAAAGTTGGTCATTCCACTCAAAGGGGCTGCTGTGGAATTGTTGATGGCCGACCAGGAATTCACAATATGACAGTATGTGGGTGGACTGATTGATGCGCTAATTACGGTTGGACTCACGCATTTTTCGCACTCACCTGCCAAAGGCAGTGGATTAAGGGCTGTGACGTTTTTTAGTTGAGCGTGTTGCCATGGATTGACTGCCTGCAGGAAGTTACAAGCCAGAGCCAGTGCGATCAGTGCCTCAATACTTATAGCGGTGTCTGTTACGCGGATCTGATTGCCTGCCAGATTAAAGCGAGGAGGTTTTGCACCAGTATCTGTAATGCCAGTAAGAATAAAACCACCTTTTTGAGTTTGTTGACCACGAAGATCAAGATGTGTCCCGCCTGAGTTGTCAATGTCGATCGTGTTTCTGAAAATATCGATACTGGTTCCGGCTCCAAGACTAATCTTACCCACATCTGCCATCCTGCCTTGGAATCTGTTATCAACAATAGCGATTTTCTGTGACTGATTATAGATGGCAGGAAGAATAATATTTATCCCATACAAGGAGGTAATGTTGTGTGGTCCTGCGCTGAAAGTTTCACCTATTATCATGTTATCCGCAAACTGCAGGCCAGGGCCTGTGCGCTCGTCATCAGCAGATGCATCCAGAGATTTTCTGCAATCAAGTTCAACTCCGTACCAGTCAGGAAGATAGAATAGGTTGTTGGCCACAATCAGTCTGTGGTTATAGCAATATGCGAGAATAATACTTTTAATGGGTCTGTGGCCATCAGGTTCAGATGGCTGAAAAGTGATGTGTTTTATATGATTGTCTCTCGTTTCTCCAAAATGGAAGTCGCTTCTGTTTCCATGTCTGATCATGAACTGCTCTTTAAAACCTGTGGAAAGTGTGGTCACGATTTCAAAACCCTTATCAGCAGCCCCAATAATGTCCTGACCAGCCTTTAAGATTATTTCACTGTCAATGAAGTAACTAACCGGGGTTTTACCTGTCACAGGGTTAACGGATGGGGAAGGTGGCACTCCTTGGGGAGTGCTGGAAGAGAGTAGTATCACGGTGTTTTCAGGAATCTGACTGATCAATCTGGCAGTATCTACTGTGGGGTCTGCATTAAGAACAATGCACTGTCGTCCGCGAACAAGGCGACTATACTCGTCTAGCCGTTGGCGAACCCCCATCGTTTGTTCTGAAAGAGACTCGCACGATACCGTCGGATAGGGTGTTGAAGCTGTCGGGGATGTTGTTGAAGGTTGAAACGTCTGAGCCTCTGTAGAGAGAGCCTGTAACAGAAATACAGGGGCGATTAACCTAGCCAGATAACGTTGCAGCTTGAGCATTTTCAGGATTCCCTGGAATAGTCTATTGGAATCCTGGACGCTGCATTCAAAATTAGCCATAAGCCTGTGCTACCGTCTCAGTTCACATAATCTCAGGTTATAGATTCAACAATACAGTCAGAGTGGCCATGAAACCCAGAGCAGTTGTCATGACGGTTGTACCCTCTGATGCAGTGGTGATCTCGTCAGTATTATTAAGCACTCTGATATGATGGGTAGCAGTCGGCATAGGGAGTGTCGGGCAGACTGCTGCGTCAAAGATGATCGGACCGTCGAAGTTTTCCAGTCCACTCAAAGGCGTCGCTGTGGAATGAGTGATGGCAGTCCAGGTATTCACAATCTGGTGGCAGGGTGTCATGGGAGTGGTAGCATTTGAGCCTGGGAGTTTTTTGCATTCATCTGCCATTGATAATGGATCAATGGCTTTCAGACTGTAGTAACTATTAATTTGATTCCAGAGATTAACGGCCCGAAACTGATTACATGCCAGTGTCACCGCAAGATGTCTATTGATGTTTATAGCGGTTGAAGTCAGTTGGATGTGGTTGCCAGCAAAATTAAAGAGAGGAGGTTCTGCACTGGTATTTCTGAGACCCAAAAGAGCAAAGGCCCCTCTTCGAAACTGTCGATTTAAATGAACTTCAGAACGAGTCCTGCCTGTATTGTTAATGTCGATAGTGTTTCTGAAGAGATCTGCATTACTTCCGGCTCCAATCGTAAACTCAGCCACTTCAGAGACTTTGCCCCTGAATGTGTTCTCAACAATAGCGATCTGTTTTGACTGTCTCTCGATGTTAGGAACACTAACAAATAATGCTTCCGTGGGAATCACGTCGTTGTTTAATGCCCTCAAGGTTTCACCTACGAAGGTGTTATGGGCTAAATGAATGCTTGGGCCCGGGCGCAAATTATTGGCAGATGCATCCAGGGCCTCTCGGCAAGAAAAGTAAACCGCAGCCCAGGTTGGAAGGTGGAATACGTTGTTTTCTATAATCAGTCTCCGGTTATAACATTGTGCGTAAATAGCAGAGTAAGTTGCATTGCGGGCATTTGCCTGAGTTGGCCGGAAAGTAACGTGTTTTATGTGATTGTCTCTTGCTTTTCCAAACTGGAAGTCATCACTGACTCCAACCCCGATCATATATCTCTCAGTAAAACCAGGATGCAGAGCGATGACGATTTCAAAACCATCATCAGCAGCCCCGATAATGTCCTGACCTTCCTTTAAAAAAATATTATCGCTAATCAGGTAACCTACAGAGGTTTTACCCGTTACAGGCGTCACAGTTGGAGAAGTGGTTCTGGAGGACAGCAGGATAACGGTATTTTCTGGTATCCGTTTTATCGACTCACTCAAATCATCAGCGGGCTTGGCGCTGAGAACAACGCACTGCCGTCCACGAACAAGCTCATTATACTGTTGTAGTCGTTGCATGACCCCCATCGATTCTCCGGAAAGAGAACCGCACGATACTGTTGGAAGAGGCGTCAAAGTAGCAGGTGCGCTGGTCGAGGTCTGAGCCTGCAGAACCAGCGCCTGAAACAGGAATAAAGGAGCTATCAACCGGATCAAATTACGATGAGGCTTCGACATATTCAGAACTTCCGGGAAAGCCTGAGAAGAAATCCTAGTCCACGTATCTGTAGCTATCCATTAATATCGTGAATATATTTCAAGAAAATCAGACGTTCACAGGCCGGGAGCATGGGAACCATAGTGTTATGACAGCCTCTTTAAAACGTGAGAAATGGGTTCAGGTCACCGAATGAATAACAGGCTCAGTGTGGTCATGATACCCAAAGCGGTCGTCGCGGAGGTTCTTCCCGCTGACGAACTGGTAATATCATCAGTGACGTTTTGACACTCAAACAAAATGAGAATTTCATCAGTGTCGTTTTGACCCGCTGGTGTCGAGCTAATAACAGCAGGGGGTGAAGTGACTGTCGGGCAGATTGATGGGTCAAAGTAGAACTGACCCTCAAGGTTAGTCAGTCCGCTGATAGCAGTAACCGAAGAGTCATTGATGGCCGTCCAGATATTGACAATCTGGCAAAGTGTTGGTGGAAGGGTTGTCATGCCAACGTTTGAACTCAGGGCGTTATTGCACTCACCGGCCAGTGGTAATGGATTCATGGCTTTCAGGCTGTATTTTTGTTGCTTTTGTCGCCACGGACTGACTGCCTGCAGATGGTTGCAAGCCAGAGTTAGCTCAATCTGTGCCTCGACACTTATAGCGGTATCTGATACTTCGATCTGATTGCCCACCAGATTAAATTGAGGAGGTTCTGCATTGGTATCTGTATGACCAATCAAACCGAACCCTCCTGTTCGTTGAACTTCTCCTCTAATAATTTCCCGAGATGTCTTGCCAGTATTGTTGATGGCGACAGTGTTTCTGAAGATGTCCATATGGCCTCCGGGTCCAAGAATAAATTCACCCGCCTCTGCCATCTTTCCCTGGAATGTGTTCTCGATAACAGCGAGTTCCGCTGTCTGGTTTTTGATGTTTGGAAGTTGAATAAATATCCCTCTTAAGGGTATGAAGGTGACTTTAGACTCGCGGATGGTTTCCCCCTTGACCGTGTTATTGACGAACTTCAGGCCAGGACCACTGCGCAGACCACTCGCCGATGCATCCAGAGATCTATAGCAATCAATTCTCACTCCGATCCAGTTTGGAAGATGAAATACGTTGTTTTCTATAATCAGTCTCCGGCTATAGCATTTCCCAAAAAAAATAGAATGAATAGGGTTGTAACCCTTAGGTTCAATTGGCCAGAAAGTAAGGTGGCCTATATAGCTGTCTTTTATTTCACCAAACTGAAAAGTGCTTCTTTTTCCAACCACGATCATATATTGATCCAGGAAATTTTCGCCAGGCGAAATGACGATTTCAAAACCGTCATCAGCAGCCCCAAAAATATCCTGACCGTCTTTCAAAACTATTTCACTATCAATAAAGTAGTTAATCAGGATTTTACCTGTCGCAGAGGTAACAGACGAAGAAGGCTTCACTGTAGGGGGCGTCATGGAATGGGTCGTCCTGGAGGGGGGCGTCCTGGTAGGGGGCGTTCTGGAAGAAAGCAGTATCACGGTGTTTTCCGGAACCCGTTCGATCAATTGAGCTAAATCCTCTGTCGGGTCGGCATAGAGAACAATGCATTGTCGTCCACGGACAAGTTCGCTGTATTGGTTTAGCCGTTTCTGAACCCCTGTCGTATTTCCTGCAAGAGTCTTGCATGGCACTGTTGCAGCGGGTGATGTAGAAAAAGGGGCGACAAATTGAGTTGTGTTCTGAGCCTGAAGGCCAGTGGGCTGTGAAAGAAGTAGAAGAGCGAACAACTGGGCCAAATGACGCATCAAAATAATCATTTACAGGACTCCCGGGAATATGTCGACTGGCATCCTGGCATTTATACGTATCCATTGAGGACGTGAAAATATTTCAGGAAAATCACATGTTCACACGCCGGGATCATGGGAACCAAAGCGTTGCAACAGCTTCTTTAAACGGGAGAAACTCTGGTTATTGAATCAATAATAAGTTCAGTGTGGTCATGATACCCAAAGCGGTCGTCGTGGCGGTTGTACCCGTAATAACAACAGAGTGTGAAGGGGCTGCCTGGCAGATGGCCGGGTCAAAGTAGAGCTGACCCTCGAGGTTGGTCAGTCCTTTTAAGGCAGTAGCCGGGGAGGCATCAATGGCCGTCCAGGAATTCACAATCTGACAGAGTGCAGATGGATGGCTGGTTGTGCCAACGCTTGAACTCAGGGATTTTTTGCACTGGTCTGCCAGAGATAATGGATCAACGGCTTTAAGGCTGTATCGATGTTTTTCCTGTCGCCAGGGTTTGACTGCCTGCAGGTAGTTGCAGGCCAGGGCCAGTTTCATTTGTCCATCGATATTGATGGCTGTATTTCTTACACGGATTTGATTGCCAGCCAGGTTGAAGAGAGGAGGTTCGGCATTTGAATCGGTAATACCCTTGAAAGCGAAACCATTTTTTTGCATACGATGTCCCATTTGCACTTCATGAGCGTTTGTGCCTCTATTATCGACGTCGATTCTGTTTCTGAAAATATTGATGCTGCTTCCTGGCCCAAGAGTGAACTTTCCCACTTCTGATATCTTGTCCTGAAATATGTTGTCAATAATAGCGAGCTTCTGTGACTGATGCTTGATGTCAGGATGATGAATAGTAACCGCTTCCGTTGGAATAAGTTCTCTGCCTCCCTGGCTATAGCTTTTGCCTTTTACTGTGTTGTGGGCAAACAGCAGGCCCGGCCCGGTGCGCATATCATTGGCCGACGCATCCAGAGATTGACTGCAATCAAGTCTGACTCCACTGTCTTTCGGAAGATGAAAGACGTTGTTTTCTATAATCAGTCTCCGGTTATAGCATTTCCCGAAAACAGTAGAGTGAATGGGTCTGAGGCCCTTAGGCCCTGTTGGCCGAAAAGTTATGTGTCTTATATTGTTGTCTTTTGTTTCTCCAAACCGAAAGTTACTGGTGTCTCCAACTCTTACCATAAATTGATCTGTATAACTTCCGTCAGGCATGATGACGACTTCGAAACCGTTGTCTGCTGCCCCGATAATATCCTGACCGTCTTTCAAAATTATCTCACTGCCAATCAGGTAATTAACAGGGGTTTTACCCACCACCGGGGTAACGGAAAAAGAAGGTTTCATGGTGGTGGTCGTCCCGGAGGAGAGCAGTATCACGGTGTTATCACCAAGCCGATTGATCAATTGAGCCAGATCCCCTTTCGGGTCGGCACTAAGAACAATACATTGTCGTCCGCGTACCAGTTCACTGTATTGGTTTAGCCGTCGCTGAACCCCTGAAGTCTGACTGGTAAGGTTGTCGCACAATACCGTCGTTGGCGGCAGGGTTGTCTGAGCCGGCCTTGTGTATTGAGTCGTGTTCTGAGTCGTGTTCTGAGCTTCCGGACTCAGAACCTGTAACAGGTATAGAGGAGCGATTAATTGAGCTAAATGATGATGCAACTTAATCATTTTCAGGACTCCCATGAAAATGCTGACCTGAATCCTAGCCTATGAACTTATACCTATCTATTAAGGATGTTAAAACATGTCCGGAATATCGCTGGCTGCTGTTTTTGAGGCAGCTTCTTTATAGCGCAGAGGCGAGTTCAGGTTACAGATTCAACAACAGGGCCAATGTGGTCATAATTCCCAAAGCGGTCATAGTGACGGTTGTGCCCTTAATAGCAGCAGAGATTCTGGTTGAAGTGCTTGTCTGGCAACTGGCTGAGTTAAAGTAGAACTGCCCCTCGAGGTTGGTCAGACCACTGATAGTACCCGCAGGAGAACCATTGGTAGGCGTCCAGGTATTGACAATCTTACAGAATGCAGATTGTGGTTTAGTGGCTCTTTGGTGAAATCTCAGGGGCTTTTTGCAATCGCCTGCCAGAGGGAATGGATCAATGGCGATCAGGCTGTATTTATGTTGTTCTTGTCGCCAGGGTTTGACTGCCTGCAGGTGATTGCAGGCCAAAGCCAGTTTAAGTTCTCCATCGATATTAATGGCTGTATTTTTTACGCTGATCCGATTGCCTGCCACATTGAAGAGAGGGGGGTCGGCATCGGAATCGGCATCGGCATCGGCATATTCATCGGTAAGACCCGCGAGAGCGAAGCCATGTTTATGTGCACTGTGTCCCATGATCCATTCGTGATAGGTTGTGCCACTATTATCGACGTCGATAATGTTTCTGAAGATATTCATGCGGCTTCCGGACCCAAGAGTGAAATGTCCCACTTCTGATATCTTGCCTTGGAATACGTTGTCAATAACAGTGAGCTTCTCTGACTGATGCTTGATCCCGGGATAAGAAACAGCTAATGCTTCCAATGGAATAAAGTCTAAGTTGCTTATCAGGCTGTAGCTTTCGCCTTTAAATGCGTTATTGGCAAACAGCAGGCCCGGTCCGGTGCGTAAATTATTGGCCGATGCATCCAGGGTTCCTCTGCATTCAAGTCTGACTCCGATCGATTCTGTAAGATGGAATACGTTGTTTTCCATAATCAGTCTCCGGTTATGGCATTCTCCATAAACAATAGAGTTAACGCGTTTAAGTGTATGGCCTTCAGGGCTATTGTCACGGAAAGTTATGTGTCTTATGTTGCTGTCTTTTGTTTCTGCAAACTTAAAGTCGACGTAGTCTCCAACTCTGAGCATATATCGATTTGAATAACTTTTATCGGGCATGATGACGACCTCGAAACCATCATCAGCAGCCCCAATAATATCCTGACCGTTCTTTAAAAGTATTTCACTGCCAACAAAGTAATTTACGGGGGTTTTACCTGCCACCGTAGCAACGGAAGGAGAAGGCGTCATGGTAGTGGTTGTGCTGGAGGAGAGCAGTATCACGGTGTCGTCTGGAAGCCCGTTGATCAATTGAGCTAAATCCTTTGTCGGATCGGCACTGAGAACAACACATTGTCGCCCGCGAACCAGTTCGCTGTATTGGCTCAGCCGTTGCCGGACCCCTGAGGGCTGCCCGATAAGGCTGTCGCATAATACTTTTGTCGGGTAGGTTGTACCAGAAGGCGTTGTGGGTTTAACTGCGTTCTGAGCTCCCAGACTCAGAACCTGTAACAGGAATAGCGGAGCGATTAGCTGAGCTAAATGATAATGCAACTTAATCACTTTCAGGACTCACATGAAAATGTCAACCTGAATCCTAGCAGCCTGTCGGACTTAAGGCTGTCCTACTGCGGTTGCAATAAATTGGT
>NZ_JAHHPN010000255.1:0-1551 GCF_024606325.1 Endozoicomonas sp. ONNA1 | reverse complement strand
AAATTACTGTTATTTTTTTGTAAATAATTAGCTATTAAAAAAGCTTTTAAAGGTGTTTTGAAACCGGGTTTTTGAAACTGTGGTAAGAAATATCTTTATTTTTAACTTGTTGATTCAAGGCAGAACTTGTCGTTAATTATTATTCGAATTATATTCGATTTATAATTTCAATTAATTCAAGGTACTTTGATTATTACGAAACAGGCATTCAGTGCGGGTAATCAGGCCGGGCTGAGTGATTAATACGTTAAGTGTATGGTGATAACCCACGTCTTATGAACGTGATCGAGAAAAGAAAAAAGGCCGCAGATCTTTCGATCGGCGGCCTTGTTGTATGTTTCTGCTGAAAAACCGACTTAGAAGCGGTAAGTCGCAGAAGCGTGGAGTGAGTAAGAAGTGCCTTCATACTTACCCGCATATGATTGAGTAGTGCTGGTGAGCTGACCACCACCTTTTACATCGTCATTCTTAACTGTGTCGTATACGGCAGCGAAGTCCAGATCCACCTGTCCATCAAGAATGCTGGTACCGGCACCCAGAGTAAAACTGTGGGCATCGGCTGGAGCAGAGAAGGTAGGCGCAGCGTATTCTTCGGGTACAACAGCTGTTGTATAAATGTAGCCTGCTCTCAGAGCCCAGTTTTCGATACCAGTGTACTCGGCAGCGATGCGGTAGTTGTATTGATCTTCCCAGTTGGAGTATATCGCAGGTACAGCCGCACCGGAGCTATCGCTGGTGTTTTTGACGGAAAAGTCGATCTGTTCATTGTTGCTGTAGTCGGTGTATGTGACTTCACCAAACAGAGTCCAGTGTGGAGCTACCTTGTAGTCGATACCGGTAGAGATCTGCATCGGAAGTGCGGTTTCTGCAGTCGCATCACCAGTAACAGTGGCAGCGGGTGTGCCGTTCCGGTAGTTGTAATCACCATCTGCTTCAATATCGACTTCAGAACGGTAGTTGATACCCCAGCCCCAACGGTTGTCGTCAGAGCGGTACATGGCGCCCAAGCGGACACCGAAGGTATTGAAACCGCTCAAGTCATTGTAGCCAACAGAAGCTCCAATGCCGCCAATACCAGTCTCTTGGGTAGCCAATAGATTGATATCAGCAGTGGCGTAAGTCAGGCGGTAAGTACCCCCAACGGACCAGTTGTTGTTGATGCGATAAGCTAACCCTAGACCCGCTTCAATAATTTTGATGTCAGTAGAGTAGTCGCCTGTGACTTGACTAATTGGCACATTGCCAAGTGGTGTAGGAAGAGCAAATGTATCACCAACCGTTACATCTTCATAACTGGCTGCAGCACCACCGGAAGCATAAATACCGTAACCCATTGTGAACTTTTCATCCAGTTTAAACAGACCTGTCAGACCGCCAACAGGAGAAAAGTTTTTTTCACCATCAATAAATGTACCTTCACCACCCGCAGGACCTTTTGTATGGGTGATGGTAGGAGATATATGCAGAGCAATATCATCAGACTCCGCAAAAGCCAAACCGGCCGGGTTAAAGAAGATCGCACTGGAATCATCGACAGAAGAAACAGCTGCA
>NZ_JAHHPN010000254.1:0-10110 GCF_024606325.1 Endozoicomonas sp. ONNA1 | reverse complement strand
TCAATTTCTTGCAATCCTCGCTACGGACGCTTAAGTCCGACAGGCTGCTAGCGAATATTCAACCGAAATTCGCTAGCAGCCTTCCAACCCCTGTAAATGGCCCTGAAAAAACGGAGTAAACGAAAAAACTTGTAACGATTTCCAGACGTATTATTTAGCAGAAATATGAATGTAATCCTCTAAGTTTAGAATCAAATTTCACTTATTAAAATAATAAAATCAGTATTTAAAATTTTTTATTTCTATTGGAAATTTAAACTTGCTGACTTGCTGGTTTTCGATAAGAATCAAATATGAGAGATCCAAAAAAAGGACGAGGAAACCGCCTATGGGAAACGCCTTGCAAGCCAGGCCGATCATCTCAACCCAAACAACCACCTACATTCTCGACAGTAATGTTCTGATACACGACCCTAACTCAATCCTCAACTTTGAAGAGCATCAGGTGCTCATCCCCATGACCGTTCTGGAGGAACTGGACAAGCTTAAGAACGGAAAGCAAACCATCGCCGCTGACTGCCGACAGGCCATCAGGCTGATTGACCAGATACTGGGTACTGCCTCACCCTCGGAGATCGAAGCAGGCGTTCCTATCAGACGTGGTAATAAATCAGAGCCTCAGGGTACTCTCTCAATCCTGAGTTCTCACCGTATAGAAAACATCACCACACTGCCCACCAGCAATAACGATAACCGCATCATCAACGATATCTGTCATTTTCAGGAAACCCATCCGGGTATACCGGTGATCCTGGTGACCAAAGATATCAATATGCGTCTCAAAGCCAGGGGATGCGGAATTCCAACGGAGGATTACCACAGCGACCAGCTGGTTTCCGATATTGGTTTACTCAATAAAGGTTATCGGCTGTTTGAAGGCAACTTCTGGGACCGGGTTTCCCAGGTTCAGACAGAACAGCTGGAGAGTAATACCTATCACCGATTGTTGAAAGAAGAGCTCGGAGAGGACATCCATCTGAACCAGTTTTTACTGGACGACACTGGATTTGTAGCTCGGGTGAACGCCATCACTCAGGACGAAGTCCAGTTGCAACACTTCTGCCGTGAAGCATTAATGAGTCAGGAAGCCTGGGGGCTTCAACCTCTCGATATTCATCAGGCCATAGCCCTGAATCTTTTACTGGACCCCGACATTCATCTGGTCAACCTGACCGGTGCTGCGGGCTCAGGTAAAACCATTCTGGCCCTGGCTGCAGCGATCGAGATGACAGTAGCCACCAAACAGTTCCGTCGAATCATAGCGACCCGTTCAACCCGGGGGCTGGATGAAGACATTGGCTTCCTGCCGGGCACGGAAGCGGAGAAAATGGAGCCTTGGCTGGGCGCCATTACTGACAACCTCGAAGCCCTGCACTACGACGATGAATCCACCAACAGCAGTGTGGATTACATTCTCAAGCAGGTCCCTCTCCATTTCAAATCCCTGAACTATATCCGGGGACGAAGCTTTCAGCAGAGCCTGATCATCATTGATGAATGTCAGAACCTGACACCGCACCAGATAAAAACCATTATCACCCGTGCGGGTTCCGGTAGTAAGGTCATCTGCCTGGGCAACCTGGCTCAGATTGATACCCCTTACCTCGCACCGACCAGTTCAGGACTGACTTACATGACTGAGCGATTTAAAAACTTTCCACACGGTGGCGCAGTCCAACTACAGGGAGTCCCACGCTCGCCACTGGCGGCATACGCTGAAGAAAATCTATAATTTTCACTTACCTCAGAACGATAGCCAGACTTGATCGTCTGGCTATCAAAAACCGACAGCCATTAATCATTAACTTTCCTCCCCCTAAAGCCCTGCTCACCAGCAATCTGAACCACTTTTTAACGCCTTATTGGGGAAGCACTGCACTTTTGCGACATCTTTTGTACTTACGGGTTAACACAACAAAAGGGTATTATTAGAACACCACCAGAAACGGATGTTATGAATGAAATCTCTGAACTGCTTCAAATCCTATGACATCCGGGGCCGCATGCCGGATGAATTGAATGAAGACATTGCCTGGCGCATTGGTCGTGCAACAGCAGAATACTTAAAAGCAGACACCGTCGTTGTTGGTGGAGACATTAGGCTTTCATCACCCTCCCTGAAAGCCGCACTGAGTGATGGCCTGAGATCGGGCGGAGTCAATGTTCTGGATATAGGTCTATGTGGCACGGAAGAAATCTACTTCGCAACGTCACACCTGAAAGTAGATGGTGGCATCATGGTAACGGCCAGCCACAATCCCAGAGACTACAATGGCATGAAACTGGTCAGAGAAGACAGTAAACCTGTTTCAGGTGAAACCGGTCTGCGTGAGATACAGAAGCTGGTCGAGGATACATTTGTTGCTGCACCATTAAACGACGCCTCACCCATAACAGACCGCTCTCTGAAGGGTGATTATAAAGAAGTCAGCGTTCTTGATGACTACATTGATCACATGCTTGGCTACATCCAACCTACTCGGCTAAAGCCCATGAAACTGGTTGTTAATGCAGGTAACGGTGCGGCAGGCCATGTGATTGATGCGATTGAAGCCCGTTTTCAATCCACTTCAGTCCCCATTGAATTTATCAAAGTTCATCATGAGCCCGATGGTAACTTTCCCCATGGCATTCCTAACCCGCTGTTGCCTGAGTGTCGCCAGGCAACCAGCGATGCTGTTCTCGAACATCAGGCCGATATGGGGATAGCCTGGGACGGCGATTTTGACCGCTGTTTCCTGTTCGATGAAAAGGGGCAGTTTATTGAGGGTTATTATATTGTGGGTCTTCTGGGTGAAGCCTTCCTGAACCATACGCCGGGGGCAAAGATCATTCATGACCCGCGACTGACCTGGAATACCATAGACCAAGTCAGGAGTGCTGGAGGAGAGCCGGTGCTTTGCAAAACGGGTCACGCATTTATCAAGGAGAGAATGCGCAAAGAAGATGCCGTTTATGGTGGTGAAATGAGTGCCCACCATTACTTCCGTGACTTTGCTTACTGTGACTCTGGCATGATTCCCTGGCTGCTGGTTACAGAACTATTATCTCAGAAAGGTCGGACACTCTCTGCGTTGGTGGCCGAACGAATAGACAAATTTCCCGCTTCCGGGGAGATCAATAGCACAGTTGAAAATCCAGCACAGACCATTGAGACCATTCTGATCAGGTACGAACAAGATGCCGCTGAAATTGATCGTACCGATGGCATCTCCGTTGATATGGGAGAGTGGCGTTTCAACCTCAGAATGTCTAATACTGAGCCGGTCATTCGACTGAATGTGGAAAGCCGGGGAGATCAGGCGCTGATGGAAGAAAAAACAACAGAACTGGTGACCCTCATTCGATCTCATTAGTGTCTGAAAGTCCGGGTCCAGCTTGCTCTCTCATGCTGCCTAACAACATAATAGAGACAATTCACTACCAAACACCTCCGCCCTCAACTAGGATGTGTTCCATAGTGCTAAGGAAGAAAACCAATATGCTTTTTGTCGTGTCACCTGCCAAAACCCTGGACTATGACACCGCTCCGGTGACGAAAAAGTTCAGTCAGCCAGAGTTCCTGGACCAGTCTCAGGACCTGATTAATCAGTTGCGCAGGCTGAGTCCGTCAGATATCGGCAGCCTGATGAGCATCAGCGACAAACTGTCACAGCTGAATGCAGCCCGTTACGAAGCCTGGCAGCAACCTTTCACCCGGGATAATGCCAAACAAGCTGTCCTCGCCTTCAAAGGTGATGTTTACACGGGACTTGATGCTGAGACTATGAATGCCAAACAGTTTGATTATGCGCAAAAACACCTGCGCATTCTCTCTGGTCTCTATGGTCTGCTGAAACCTCTCGACCTGATGCAGGCATATCGTCTGGAAATGGGCACCCGATTTGCCAACCAGGCAGGAAAAGACCTTTATGCATTCTGGGGCGAACAGATCACCGACAAACTGAACGAAGAAATGGCTGCCCAAAAAGACGACATTCTGGTCAACCTGGCCTCCAACGAGTACTTCAAGGCTGTTAAACCCAAACTGTTGAAAGGTCAGATCATCACTCCGGTTTTCAAGGACTGGAAAGGTGACAAGTACAAAATCATCAGCTTCTACGCTAAAAAAGCCAGAGGCCTGATGTGTCGTTATGCCATAGATAACAACCTGAAAAAAGTCGATGACCTGAAAGGTTTTGATTATGAGGGCTATAGCTATAACGAAGCCATGTCGAATGACAAGGAGTGGGTGTTTATTCGCAAAGAAGTCTAAGTTATCTTCTTCCAGCTCCGTGATTGCCGTTGAGCTGGAAGACACTTCCCTTCTATTACCAACACAATTCACGGTTACTTAATAATACCCACTTCCAACTCCCGCTTTCTGGTGTAGAGAAAGCGAATGATGTCGTAGCTGAAGGGCGAACTGAAATCGTCATAGCTCATGGGTACGGTGTAACGATAGTTAATGCCATAGATAGCAAACAGTTCAGGTTCGCTAAACACCTGTGCAGGCACCCCAAGAAAATCAATATAATCTTCTGCTACCAGATCGACGACCAGACCACTGACATCCCTCAAACTGAATGGGCCAATCACCGGAACCACCAGATAAGGTCCGGGCCCCACGCCATATTTTGCCAGAGTATTGCCAAATTCATTGGGATGATGGGGCAACCCCATACTCTCAGCAGGATCAAAAAAGCCCAACATACCCAGAGTAGAATTGATGAATAATCGACCGACTGATCTGACAGCTCGCTCACCCTCAAACTGAAGCAGGTTGTTCATAAGAGTGGAAACTTCTTTCAGATTCTGAAAAAAATGGGCAATCCCTATCCGAACGAAAAACGGAGTCACCGTTTCATAAAGCTGCATAACAGGCTCAAGAAAATAGCGATCCAACTGCCGATTGAAAGCAAACACCTCGCGATTGAAGGACTCCAGTGGATCATAAACATCCATAAAAGACATTGGATTGTGATGCCAATTTTCCAACAGCTCATCATCAGTGTCTCTGAACTTCAGAGTATCCATAGGATCTGCATAGGGGATACGCTGATCAGCCAGGACATTAAAGACTATGAGAGAAAAAAACAGCAACAGGAGCCCGGCTCTAGGCATCAGGGAACCCCCTACCCTTCATAAAGCTGAGCATATCCCGTACGTTTTGATGGTATTTCAGATTGCCCATATGCCCACCCAGAGGGTAAATTTTTATCCGCCCTCTGAAGGTGTCATAAAGAAAGTCGAGCCCTTTCTTATCAATAATAAAGTCATCCACATTGTGCATCACACCAACATGGCGGGCACGCTTCAGCCAGGTCTTAAGGCGAGGCAGACCGCTCTGCTCAAAGATAAAAGTGCGCTGCATTCGGAGGGATTTTTTCTGACCGGAGTGGATTCCCTTCTGCCTCTCTACGTAGGGGATCAGCACATTATCGATGTAGCATTCAAAACCGCAAAACATAGCCCGCTTAAAATAAGGAGTTCGACTATCACTTCGCGTGAGCCTGAAATATCCGGGGATCAGTTTGCCGTCCCAGGTCATGACAGCAGAAGTGAAATAAAGGGACGCTACTACCAGCCTGAAATTGACGCCTATCAGCAGCGCCAGCTCTTCTCTGCTCATGGCATAAGTGCTTTTCATCACCTGAACCAGCATGGGTTCATCCAAATCAATACTTTTATGAGCTTTAAAATAGGCAGCCAGCTTGTCAAAGTAGTGATTAAAAAGCGTTGTTGCACTGTCAACGCCCGGCACATCCACCTGTAGTAAACGATCAAGGCTATCGACGGTGCGCCGCAAGTCAACAGGAGGGTTCACTAACAATACTCGTTCAAAGCCAAACGCGTTCTGTTCGCTGTCTATTCGGGCTACAAACGCAGCATTGAGAGCGCCAAGGCTGTAACCTGTCAGATACCAGCCACTAATCTCCAGTTTTTTAAAGGAGCGGACCCGCTTGACAGACGCTTTCATCAAACGATAGATATCTTCTGAATCTTGCCGGGTCAGGCCGGGCCGATGAGTTCGGGAACTGGAAACAACAAAGTCGTAACTGGTGGGGGATGAGATCTGAATGACATGAAAGCCGGCCTGATAATAAACCTTTTTCAGGAACTCGACCTTACTGGTATCGAAACGCCCCCCAGTACCTGCAATGATAAATATCAACGGAGCAGGTTTCTCCTGCCAGGCCAATTTGAAACGGGGTTTCATCACATCCCAGAATATACCCGGCGCCCCCTTAATGGTTTCGTCAGCCAATCCTAAAATCGCCTCACGGACAGTACCCTGCCCCAGCTTCACCTGTTGCCCGGGCGGAGTGCCAACGACGGTGGCCAGAAATGGATCCCTGATAGGAAAGTCATAAGCCCACGAAGTGCCCAAATAGAAAGGAAACAGAAGTAATAAAAGTTTTTTCAAAATGGCAATAATGCAACTTCGCAACTTCGAAAAACATCCTGCCCACCCCACAATGTCCGTGAGGACCAACGGACAGAACGCCCCTCTTCCAGTCATATCATTACTACTGAGTGTTTTCCGGCGATGAAATCAACAGGTAAACCGTCCAGTCTTTGGAAAACAGGCCACCAGTACTGACCTTTTCCAGAGAGCCCCTGACCTGTCCATTGATGGAATACTGAATTTTTTCGCCTTTCTGGTCTGGCAATGTCACCTCCTTTTGACTCCAACTCCTGGGCAGACATTGACCGATGATACGGTTGGCTTCGTCAAAAGCCAGAGTCGCAGTCTGCTCATCAGGCAGGACTCGACTGCATACATAGCTATAGCGATTGGACCACTGCCAAACCTCACAGCCACCGTTCAGTGGTTGATAGTCTGTCTGCCAGATGGTGATCTTATTGTAAAAAGAAGGCTGTTTACGTATATCCGAAAAGCCATCCCGGCTCTTGGTAAAAAGATGCCCAAGATCCTGACAGATTTTGTCCTGATCAACTGTACGCTTTTCGGTAATGACTTCATCTTTTTCGCCGACAGGCTGGTATGCATACCCCGAAACCAGAGTACCTGCTGTCACCACTAACGCGGCCACCTTGAGACTTTTTTTAATCGTTTTGTTGTTAAAGACTGATTTCATCGACTTATTCCCTGGTTCTGAAAAACCTTCACCAAGACCTTGCCTGCAGAGACAGGCAAGGTCGCAGACGGAACAAGTCTAGAAAATATAATTCAATTGTGCAGCTACAATATTGGAGCTGTTCTTGTAATCGCCTGTTACTGTGCCGTAAAAAGGATTTGGAGTAGCCCTTTGATCCGGGCTGTACTTGGATTCATTGATTTTACCTTCTTTCAGACTCACATATGCATAGGAAATATCAACGGAGATGTTGGTATCAGGCCTCCAGTTTGCTCCCACGGTAAACCAGTTACGATCCGAATCCGGTGTACGGACTGTACGATTGTCATCATCGACGGGGGACTCATCAAACATATAGCCTGCCCTCAGTTTCCACTCTGGCAGTACTTGCCATGTCGCACCAAAACTCCAGGCCCAAACATCTTTCCAGTTGATTGGGACGTAGCTGGACAGGGCAGAATTATCGGCTCTGACATAAAATTCCTCGAACCGGCTCCAACGGGTCCAGGTGGCCTCAGCCATGAGAGTCCATTCATCGTTTAGCTCATGAGTCAGGCTTAGAGCCGCTTTTTCTGGCATAGTGATATCGAGCTTTGCATCTGATTTCAACTCAACCGGGGCCAGACCCTCAACTTTTACATCTCCCTCGATTTCAAAATCAAGTTCTGAGAAGTAAGCAAGGCCAACGTAGGTTTTATCATAAACATTCCACAGTGCTCCCAGAGTCCAACCCAATGCGTTGGCATCACCCTCAATCTTTGCTTTTGCAGCAGGCACAAGGGGATTGACATTTTGAGTTAATTCCCCCTCCACATAGGAACCAATTAACCCAAACCCAACCGAAAGGTCTTCCTGAAATTTATAGGAAACCGTTCCCTGCAGGCTCACGGTTTTAACGCTGGTTTTATTACCAAAGAAACGACCCGCCCAATCCTTGTCATAATCCAGCTCAATACCATTAGGAGCATACCCACTTATACCAAAGCTGATTTGCTCATTCAGTGGCATAACAAAATGCCCAAAAGGAATCCCGCTTGTTGACACGAAATCTTCCGTCTTACCCTGGGCAATCACCGTTCCACCCGCAGTATGCTGACCCTCAAATTCCCCTCCTTCAAGAATGACAGCAGAACCCACAGAAACCTGCATACCCTCAACATAAGCTATACCTGCAGGATTATTGGCTGCAATAGAAGCATCCTGGGGGTTGGAAGCCCTGCCCGCATAGGCTGTGCCCATGTAGCTGGCTGAGTTTTCATAAACGCCGTAACCCGCAGAGTAGACACTGCCAGAATGAAAGGAAACGGCCATAGCGGCAAGAAGAGGTGACAGAACAGCCACCCTCTGTCGTAAACACAAAGTCATTTTCAAACCTCATTGTGTTGTGTGTTGGTTTGAAAGGTATAGACGCAGAAACGCTTCGCTGCCTTTTTTTAAAGGCATAAACGACGATTAGTAAACAACAGTTATTAAAAGCATGGGAGCTCTGATCAAATAGCTATATGTCAGAGCGCGTTAAAGTCATCGGGAAATGGGTGGCAGGTCAAAACGAGGGAGAGATAATTTCTTATAAAGAGCCAACAGTCTGAGTAACAGAACCAGACCCGCAGACAACAATGTGGCCATATTGACGCCAATATAAGACTCTGATGCAACGAAGAGAGCACCACCCGCCATAGCGGCAAAAGCATACACCTCTTTTTTCAGCACCAGTGGCACTTCACCAGACAGCAGATCCCGGATAGCGCCACCGCCACAGCCGGTGAGAACCCCCATCATGACAGCGACAATGGCTGAAGCGCCGAAATCCAGAGCTTTAGTGACACCAATCACCGTAAATACAGCCAGACCCAGCGCATCAGAAATCAACATCATATGATGCGTTTTCTGATGCCAGCGTCTTATCAAAATCGCCAACAGGGTTGAGACCAGAATGACCAGAACGTAATCGTGATCCTGTACCCAGAAAACCGGTGTGCCGCCTAAAAGGACATCGCGAATCGTGCCCCCCCCCCACGGCAGCGACAAACGCCAGAACCATGGCACCAAAGATATCCATATCTTTACGACAGGCCAGCCAGGCGCCGCTGATGGCAAAGACAGCGGTGCCAAATAAATCCAGAATGTAAAGCAGCATGAAAAAAAGAGTGAGTCCGATTAATTAATATTAAAATTATACGCCCAAGGCCACATACCCCATATCAGGACGCTTACTTAATTGAACAGGAACTTTCCTCAGACTACGGAGGCTTATGCAGGTTCAGATGACCTCAATGTGCTTGTCTTTCATTTATATAAAAAACATCTTAAGTATTCAACCTGACGCAATTACCAAGACTTAGAGAGCAATCTGACTCTCTAATTGCAAATTTTTTTCAATTTTTTTACATCTTTTTCTGATGCTAATTCAAATCTCATCCTTTTATAAAAATCATTAAATATCAAAAAGTTAGCAATATAAGACCGAATCAAAACAGCTTAAATTCATTAAAATGAAAATCGAATACTATTCGAATTTTAATTAACACCCAACCCTGTCTTGACTCGACCCCTCTAAACAGAGATATTTCGTACTGTCGTTTCAAATGCCCGTTTCAGAGCACGTTAAAACGTCATTCAACAAGCGGATATTTATAAACGACAACACACACTAATAATAAGCACAAAAAGACTAGCGGCCCTTCGACCAGCGAACCTGAGAAGACTCGAAAAGAGCAAACAACGTTCGCAATCAGGCAGTCTCATATCACTTGTTAATGAAAAAAGAAGTTCTTTCTTTTTTAACAAGGAGTCGCCTCAGGTCTTGCCGACGTCAGGAGTTATAATGAAAAGCCACACTCGTTCCTCGCATTTTTCTCTCACTCCATTAGCTTTGGCCTCCTCTCTGGCAGTTGCTGTTTCAGCAGGTCAGGCAGTAGCCGGTGGTTTTGAAAAAGCGACTCTCTGGGATGCCGAATACACTGCATTGGCAGGTGCAGCTGTTTCTTCTGTCGATGATTCCAGTGCGATCTTCTTTAACCCGGCCGGT
>NZ_JAHHPN010000253.1:0-5162 GCF_024606325.1 Endozoicomonas sp. ONNA1 | reverse complement strand
CCTCTCCTAAGCTGTGGCTGAATATGCAGGTTAACTATGACCTCTGGCGCAACAGAGATATGGAAGAAATTCAGGTCGCTACCTTTGGTTAATGAACCCGACAATTTCTCTGGCTCCCACACACCAGAGTTTAATCATGGCTTTTGCATTGCCAGACATTTTTGAGCATCTTGGTCAAATGAATAGCCTGTTTGCAGAGTGAAACAAATTTCCAGCATAACGGGTTCTGATATATACCCCTCATGTTCAGTTCAGGTTTGAGCTGTTTGAATGACCTGAAAACTTGTTTGGACTGAGCTGGGTGATCCTGAGTCAGAAATCGGAGCAAAATATTGGTGTCCAGACCAATCATACTACAACCCTTTCATCTTCTTCGTCGTTGCTATCTTTCCCAGAATAACCCTCTGAAATATAGGCTTTTATATCATCATCTGAAAGACTTATGTTCGTCTTAACGGCTCCACACAGCGACATAATGCTGAGGTTTTTAGGAACAACCTGCCAGGTGCCGTCTTCTTGCTGGATGAACTCGAGTTGATCTCCTTCTCTAAGGTTCAGATCTGCTCGCACTCTGGCGGGTATAGTGATCTGACCTTTTGATGTTAATTTGGTTGTGGGCATGGCTGTACCTCTATGATTTCTTAAATTCTTTACATGTAGTAAGGAACCATTTTGAAAGCTCTTTTTTTAATTCGTTCCACTTAAACAACCTGTTAACTGACTTTCTCAAAGCGACTGTATCAAGCGCAGATCACAGCAGTCGCTCTTTTTACATACTACAAAAAAAAGCGGCTCATCCTTAGACAAGCCGTTCCATTTCACTTAACCGGTCAACGCCCGATGCTATTCCCACTCAATGGTCGCCGGTGGCTTACTGGATACGTCATAAGTCACTCGGGAAACATGCTCTATCTCGTTGATGATCCGGCTGGAGACCTTCTCCAACAGCTCATAAGGCAGATGGGCCCAGCGAGCGGTCATAAAGTCGATGGTTTCAACAGCCCGTAAGGCCACCACATACTCATAGCGACGACCATCACCGACCACTCCCACCGATTTAACCGGCAGGAACACAGCAAAGGCCTGACTGGTCTTGTGATACCAGTCGGCTTTATGCAGTTCTTCAATAAAGATGGCATCCGCCTGACGGAGAATATCGCAGTACTCTTTCTTGACCTCTGCCAGCACTCTTACGCCCAGACCCGGACCGGGGAAAGGGTGGCGATACACCATGTCATAAGGCAGCCCCAGTTCAAGGCCAATCTTGCGAACTTCATCCTTGAACAGTTCACGCAGCGGCTCAACCAGTTCCATAGCCATATCTTCAGGCAATCCCCCCACATTGTGGTGAGACTTGATGACATGGGCCTTGCCAGATTTTGCACCTGCTGATTCGATCACATCGGGATAGATAGTGCCCTGTGCCAGAAACTGAACATTGTCCAGTGCCACAGCCTGTTGATCAAAGACTTCAATAAAGGTGTTACCAATAATTTTGCGCTTGGCCTCCGGATCCTGAACGCCTTTCAGCTTTTCCAGAAACAGTTCTTCAGCATCTGCACGGATAACACGCACCCCCATGTTCTCAGCGAACATGGCCATCACCTGATCACCTTCGTTCAGACGAAGCAGACCATTATCGACGAAGACACAAACCAGCTGATCACCAATCGCCTTGTGCAGAAGCGCTGCCACAACACTGGAATCAACACCACCGGAGAGCCCCAATAGTACGGTCTTGTCACCCACCTGTTCACGAACACGGGCGATAGCATCTTCAATAATCTGTCCTGGCGTCCAGAGCTTTTGACAGCCGGCAATATCAATGACAAAACGTTCCAGGATACGACCGCCCTGCTTGGTATGAGTCACCTCAGGATGAAACTGGACACCGTAGTATTGCTTCTCTTCACAAGCTATGGCTGCAAAAGGACAGGAATCAGTAGAAGCCGCAGCCACAAAGCCTTTGGGCAGCCGGGACACCTTGTCACCATGGCTCATCCAGACATCCAGACTCAGACGTCCCTGCTCATTGACATGGTCTTCAATGCCATCGAACAGCCTGACCTTGTTTTCCAGATTTACTTCGGCATAACCGAATTCACGCAGATTCGAGGTCGATACCCTGCCGCCCATCTGCTCAGCCATAGTCTGCATACCGTAGCAGATACCCAGCACTGGCACACCCAGTTCAAAAACAGCCTGCGGTGCACGGGGCGAAGCGTCCCCAGTCACGGACTCAGGTCCACCCGAAAGAATCACAGCCTTGGGGGCAAACTCAACAATAGCCTGCTCATCCATATCATAGGGATGCAGCTCACAATAAACACCTATCTCACGTACACGTCGGGCGATCAGCTGGGTGTACTGGGAACCGAAGTCCAGAATCAGAATTCGTTCGGCGTGAATATCCTCTAACATGTGTCTTCTCAACATTAGATAACTGCTATGACCAGCAACAGATCCTCTCCATGGTGTGCGAAGACCTGTTACTGATCCGGCATTAAACTGCGGATGCTATAGCCAACAGTTCAGGGGAATGGTCAAATTAACCCACCCGGTAATTGGGCGCTTCTTTGGTAATGGTCACATCATGGACATGAGACTCTTTCATACCCGCATTGGTCACCCGAACGAACTCGGGCACCGTACGCATGGTCTTCATATCTGCTGAACCGGTGTATCCCATTGCTGCACGCAGACCACCCACCATCTGGTGGACAATGGCATTCAGCGGCCCTTTGTAAGGTACACGACCTTCAATACCTTCCGGGACCAGCTTCTCGGCACCGGCTTCTGCACTCTGGAAGTAACGGTCACTGGAGCCGGAAGCCTGAGCCATGGCACCAAGTGAACCCATGCCACGATAAGCTTTGTAACTTCTGCCCTGATAAAGCTCAACTTCACCCGGAGCTTCCTCGGTACCTGCCAACATACTACCCAGCATGACCGCACTGGCACCCGCTACGATGGCTTTAGCCAGGTCACCGGAGAAGCGAATCCCACCATCAGCGATCACCGGGATGCCGGTTCCTTGCAACGCTGCCACAACATTGGCTACTGCCGAGATCTGGGGTACGCCAATACCGGTCACGATACGAGTGGTACAAATGGAGCCAGGACCAATACCCACTTTCACGCCATCGGCACCAGCATCGGCCAGGGCTTTGGCGGCTGCACCGGTAGCAATATTGCCGCCGACGACCTGTACGTGAGGATAGGTTTCCTTAACCCAGCGAACCCTCTCAATAACGCCTTTGGAATGGCCGTGGGCAGTATCAACGATCACTACGTCGACACCGGCATCGACCAGAGCAGCAACACGCTCAGGGGTTTCAGGTCCTGTGCCTACTGCAGCACCCACTCTCAGCTGGCCGTGAGAATCTTTACTGGCGTTAGGATAATCCTGAGCTTTCTTGATATCTTTTACGGTCATCATGCCGACCAGATTAAAAGCCTCACTCACTACCAGCACCTTCTCGATACGATGCTTATGAAGCAACTTGCGAACAGCTTCCTGATCGGTTCCTTCCTTCACAGTAACCAGCCTGTCCTTAGGCGTCATAATATCAGCCACAACCATATCCAGATTGGAGACAAAACGGACGTCACGACTGGTGACAATACCGACCAGATCGCTGCCATCCAGAACGGGCACTCCGGATATTTTATGACGACCGGTCAATTCAAGAAGATCCCTGACCGACGCAGTGGAATCTATTGTAATGGGGTCCTTGACGACACCGCTTTCATGCTTTTTGACCTTACGAACTTCATTTGCCTGTTGAGCAACGGTCATATTCTTGTGAATGATGCCAATGCCCCCTTCCTGAGCCATGGCAATGGCCAGACGGGCTTCAGTCACAGTATCCATGGCTGCCGAGATCAGAGGAATTTTCAGCTCGATTTCGCGGGTCAGCTTGGTGGTCAGAGAGACATCTTTGGGGAGAACTTCTGAATATCCGGGCAGAAGCAGGACATCATCGAAAGTGAGGGCTTCTTGGGCGATTCTCAGCATTACCTGTTACCGATCCGAGTGTATTGGGTGGATGGAAAGAATCCCGCCGATGATACATCAAGATCACTGTCAATAAAACAGAAAATCTGTTCAAATTATCCGAATGTGCGTACAAAGTAATCAGAGGCTGTCCATACTCTAAAACACTCAGACCCTGCCACTATGGATCTTTACGATATAATGTTTGCTGCGCCCTCTCAACTCATAAACAGTTGTCAGTGACCCGGATACACAGGGCGACAGGTAAAAGCGAGTTTTGTCATTGTTCAGGGTGTTAAGAATACCATTTATACATTGAATAAAGGCTATAAAGCAGTGTGACATCCTCCCACCACTGATTAGTCCTCTCTATCCAAGTTCAGGGCAGAGGCTGGCTGGATAAATTAAGATAGTTGGCTTTAATGTCGGTGATGCTGTAATTAAATTGATTGAAACAGGCTTTACGCAACGCCTCGTTGTTCAGGACACTATCAGATTGGCCATCCTGACTTTAAAAGCCTGGACTAAATAAAGTATCAAATGGTCAGACTGTTGAGAAGGTAGTCTACGTGACTTTAATGCTTGTTAACAGTAAAAACAGACACAACCCTGAAATCAAGAAAGTGATTAAGCCATCAGGTTAGTAGCTTAAAAACAGTTAAAACAGAGGTGTTTTTCCTCCGGCTCTTCTAGAATATCTGCACACACAACCAACCTGATATCAATCTATTTATTCCCGATCAGGATAGTAAATATCACGAATTCAAAACCAACAGTCAAATTGCACAAAAATCCATTCTTGCTACATCCTGAACCCACTGCTATTTTTCCTCTGGCTCCATAGGGATCGTAACAATTGATTCAATGAGTATAAATAAAAAATACTATTTAACAGGTCAATCCTGACTAACAAATTAATAATTATCAAATGGGATCTACACCAGCTATATGCTTGTTTGTCACAGAAGACTGTTAAAGCTTCTCTCTTTTGCTCTGCTCTTCATGATTGAAATGATGACACCAACGGGCTACGCCACCGTCTACCAGAATGGACCAGAGTACAACGCACCAGAAATTCGTTTTCCGGGTATCTACGCCGGATTTAAAGCTAATAATTTCCACCTGAAGCTGGGTAACCATTACCATGTACTACACGACGTTGGTA
>NZ_JAHHPN010000252.1:0-1287 GCF_024606325.1 Endozoicomonas sp. ONNA1 | reverse complement strand
ACTATGCCAACATCAAGCCGGACGATTATCGGGAAAAGCGGGGAACCGGTTGGTTTGACATCCTGGGGTTTGACAGGGTCAAAAACGACAGTTACGAAATACTGGAACTGGGCGCCGGCCTGAAACTGTTGGGTGATATCGCCACAGCCAGTACGACCGTCAAACCTGAAGTCAGCCTGATGGCCTACCACGACTTCAAGGACGACCCGGTGACCATGACCGCGCACTTTGCCCAGGGTGGCGACGCTTTCCTGGTGAACGGCGCCAAACGTGAACAAAACCGTTACCAGTTCGATGCCGCGGTTAACCTGGAAAGCCACAGCAACCTGACCTTTACCCTGAGCTATCACTATGACTGGATGGACAGCTACAAGGCTCATGGGTTTATTGCCAGGGTTAGCTATGGGTTCTGAGTCAGGCGCAATTTATGCATTCCCACGCAGAGCGTGGGAACGAGCTAAATTACTCATAGAGATTTACTCCGTTCAGCGGATACCAATCTTCAGTCATCATTTGATCGTAAGACCATGGGCAAGTATCTGGGAAGCTACTTTCATCAAGCCTTTGATTGGCATTAACATAAAGGTTCATAGCTTTTATAGCTTTCTTTTTTGCTTTAAAGTAAGAATCTTCTAAAACATCTTCGATTCTTGGTGCTAAGCTGTGGTTTTTTTCCACTAATTCAACTATCCCATCCCTTGCATTAAATACACTTTCAGCCCAACCTTTAATAACTCGTTTAGTGGCTACACTGTCTCTCAACACCGTTGTCTGGTAATCCATTTTAAGCAGATGGAGTATGAGATTAACCAAAAAACTTTCTAACTCTCGAAGGTCTTGCTTAATACTCAACTCCAGCTCCTCCAACAGATTTTCAAGGTCTAGTTGGTCAAAATTATGATTTCTAAGCAAAGCTACTTGATTAGTCAGCCACTGGTGATAATCAGTTTCGTATAAATTACTCATAAATGTTCACTCCATTAAACGGATACCATTCTTCAGCCATCAACCGCTCCCTCCCAGTCGCGCTCCAGGCGCTTGGTGGGATACCCCCCATCCCTGGGGATAAGTCGGCCAGCAGGTCTGAGCCTTCAATTTTGTTTGAGGTTTGAGGATAGCAGTTGAAGAGGCGGGTGCAAATTGTTCGCCTTTTCCCCAACGCTCACGATCACCACTCTTAATGACAGCCGCTTGAGGTGGTTTGGAGCCCGCCTCCGACGACCGACTCCGCCATCTTTCCCATAGCTTCCACACACTCAGGCTAATCATCCCTTATCATTCTGATTG
>NZ_JAHHPN010000251.1:0-1111 GCF_024606325.1 Endozoicomonas sp. ONNA1 | reverse complement strand
GACTGCTGCCCATTCTTAATGGTCAGAACCAACTCATCCACACTGTAGCCATCAAATTTATTAACATTATCGATAATGGCGGGTGAAAGCCCTTCTCGCAGAAGGAGTCCATTGACCAGAATGCAGCCGATAGTTCTGGCATTCCCGTCTCTAAAAGGGTGGGTATGTTGAAGATTTCGACAGAGTTCAGCAATAGCGTGGATAATTGCGTCATGTCGCAGCTCGCTGTCCGTTTCAGTTATTTCTTGCAACTTGTTCTCAAAGGCCTGGCAATATTTTATGGATAACTCAATGCCTTTTTGACCTTTAAAATCAATGAAAACCTGGTATGTATAACGATCGAGTCTTTCTATTCTCGGAAAATTGTTCTCGTTAGCCAACTTCGTTATTTCAATTAAGCCATTCTTTGTGAAGTTTTGCCCCCTCACATAACCAACGACCGCTTCGTTCCAGGAGAAGTCTTTAATAATCACATCTGCACGAGCAGACATAACATCGGATGTAGTCAACTCATGAATAGCTTCAAGCTTACTGTAATCCAGGGGTTTATTAGCCAAAATATTACCGGCTTCTTTAAAGGCAGTTAGCATAGCCGCTGCATACCCAGGCTCATCCTCATAACAAAACAGACCTAAACCGTATTCTTCCCAGTGTCCCTCATCAATAAAAAATCTGTACAGCTCATCCAAAGGAAAGCCTTTGAACGGTTCTGTTTGATCCAGCATAGTCTGAACTTCAGCGGACTTCTCAAAAGCGCGACAAATACCCTTTAAAAGGTGGTATAAACGCAAAGAGAGGCGCTGTTCACCTTTTTCGTGATCAATAATAGATTGTTGAATGGCTTCAATACTCATTTCTGAAAGAACAAGAGCGCAAGCCTTGCGTGCAAAGGCCCCAACCTGCTTCTCTTCATGAAAATAATTTGGCAGCTGTTCTATCGAGCTAAGTAAGTCTTCACACTTACTCAAGGTGCTGGAGCTATCCCACTGAAACATAGGCACAGCTTCAAAATTGCTGAGCCATCCGTCGAGCCTCGCAAGGAAATATGCGTAATAAGTATGTCCCCGCCTATCAATAAGCTCCGTTGCTCGTCCCTGATTAAATGCTGCTT
>NZ_JAHHPN010000250.1:0-1923 GCF_024606325.1 Endozoicomonas sp. ONNA1 | reverse complement strand
GAATATAACGGGAGAGTCCGCAAGCCGGTCATGGAGTCGGGATAATCGACGGCTTTCGCGATCCTTCTGGCTCATCTTGCTGTGATAAAGATCATGAGCCAGTGCTGACAGGGGCTTGTCGGTGGAGCCCGTCCATTTCAGTGATTCAGACAGTCGAGTTTCTGTGTGCTCGATGCCTGCGGCGTCAGAATTCGCTGTTCTGGCGATGTAAAAACAATCGGTGGCCAGAGATTGAATGGCATCGGATCGGGTCTGCCCCGGTGGTAATGGCAACTGCCAGCCAGAAGCCAGCGCATCCTCCAAACGTTTAATCTGTCTTGATGGCCTGATGGCTGAGGGTTGATGCAGCTCTGCTACAGCCGGATCGACTGCTAACTGATACGCCATTGCATGTCTTTGTTGTTCAGGAGCATGGGCCACGATCATGGCACAGAGCCTATCCAGAGATTCTCCTTCAGCCCGGGATGATGGAAATGGACATTCATAGGACAGTTGTAATCCTTCAAATTCGTTGCCCTTAAAGACGGCCGGGTCAAGGGCTCTGGCCAGTGGCCACAGGTTCTGCTTCACAAACGCTCTATCCAACACTGGGGCACTATTGATGATGGCATTTAAACGATCCGGGTCTACCGAGGCGGTTTGATTCTTATCCGACGTCTTATGAGCATCCGGCAGTAAATGCCAGCAAGCCACTTTCATAAAATCACGTACTGACGGATTTTGCCGGGTGCCATGGGTGATGACGCTATTGATGGCCTTGCGCCAGTGGCAAGGAAGGAGTTGTGAGGACTGGTCAACCTGCTGTGCTCGCCGGGCAGCCAGAATCAGGTTGTTCAACAACCCTTCGCTTATCTCAGGCAGAGGGTTACAAAGGTGGCCAGATACACTGGTAAACGCCTCGTACAGTTGGTGAAGTGCCTGTTCTGGCAGCCCCGCCCGGGGGATATCATGCTTAACCGCGTTGATATCCCAAATATTGACCTCAGGACACGGTTTACTCTTGGCAACCATTGAACTGAATACCGAAGATGGGCTTTTCGCAGACTCAGGCCAGAGTAGGGTGACATGAGCTTTCGGGTAGGCCTGTAACTGGCCATTAATCAACAGAGGTTGTCCAACAGCCAGGGGTTCCAGAAGTTGTTGAAGGGTTGGATTGCTTTCCAGGCCTCGCAATAGGACATGCTTGCCAGAGGTTAATGCCTTCTGCAACTCAGTTTGACGTCGTCCAAAATGTGCCTTTTGTTCCGAGCTGATATAGATATTATCAAACAGCTGGCTGAGACTGGTCTGTTCATTGACTTGAATCACCAAAGGCGACTTCTGATGATTGACCCAATAACTGGCCTGAGCCTGTTGCCGATATGTGATGGTTTCAAAGGCGGTGTTATCTGCCATCGAGTGCTCATCGTTTTCTGCCAGCCTGAGAGCTTTCGGCTGCCGTCTTGTATGAGCCACCTGAAGCCGGGGCTCCATACCGGTCGTCTTGCGAATCGTCTGCAGTGAACCCAGTAAACGAAACCAGAGTGCCTCGGTGAGAGGAGACGTTACGGTGACTGCACCACCCGCCCGAACTTGTTCCAACAGATGATTGTTAGGAACTGCATGGCCTTCAGGAGCAATGGCAATCGGGTTCAGCCATTGGGAAATATTACTTTGGTTAATGATGATCGGGTTTTTCGCTGCGCTAACAGAGTGTGACAGGCTTTGGAACAGTGAATGTAGCTCGTTATTCCCTATCGGCATCTGATAAAACTCAACATCGTCTGGTAACTGACAGATCTTGCCATTGCTCTCAAAACACTTTTGCGCCAGCATCTGTCGAATCGACTGCTCAAAGGCCAGATCCTGCCAGTTGGCCCCTTTCAGAATCACCCGTTGTCCAGCCCTCAATGTTTCAAGCCTGCCGGGGATATGCTGGATTCG
>NZ_JAHHPN010000249.1:0-1137 GCF_024606325.1 Endozoicomonas sp. ONNA1 | reverse complement strand
GCCCGCAGGCCTTGCAAAGGTCTTCCTCTGTGTCATCGAGCTGCTTGCCACTCATGTCCAGCAGCAGTTTTTCAGACCGTTTATAGTCGCCCGTTCTCTCCCAAAATTTCACCAGAGTCAGATCAATGCTAAGATTTCCAGAGCGTTTGCACAGCGCTTCCTCACCGGCGAAGAGGGACTTGCCGGCCATGTTCAACAGCAATCTTTCAGTCAGTGTATATTTGCCCAGCACCTCCCAATTTCTTGCCAGCACCACATCAAGATCTTTCTTCCCGGTAGGCTTGCAAAGACGTTCTTCGTTGTCATCGGGGTGTTTGTCACACATGTTCAGCAGCAGTCTTTCTGCCCACTCATAGTTGCCCATCAACTGCCAGAGTATGGCCAGGGCCAGATCCAGGACATGATCTCCACAGGGTTGACACAGGATTTCCTGATTTTGATTGAGCTCTTTACCCACCATGTTCAGCAGCAGCTTTTCGGCCATTTTATATTGGCCTATCTGCTCCCAGTGTCGGACCAGGGCCAGATCAATTTCATAATCTCCACAGGGCTGACAAAGGATTTCTTCACTGTTACCGGGGTGCTTGTGACTCATGTTCAGCAGCAGTTTTCCACAAAGTTCCAGCTTTTCCATGACCTGCCAGAGTAGGGCCAGATTCAGGTCAACCCCACGCTTTCCAGTGATCCTGCAAAGCCTTTCAATACTGTCAGTCTGATGCTTGTTACTCATGCTCAGCAGCAGTTTTTCAGCCTGCTCACTTTTTCCCATTAGCTGCCAGAGTCGTGTCAGTGCTATATCAATTTCATCATTTCCACTGGCCTTGCAAAGGAAATCCTCACCGTCACTGGCTTGTTTGTCACTGATGTCGAACAGTAATTTTTCAGCCCATTCATACAGGCCTCTCTCCTGTAAGAGCCTCATCAGGGTAATATTGACGACCTGGAGTCGTTTATGCAGTGTTTCTGCATTGCCAGGCCATTGATTCGACAGCAGCTTTCTGGTCAGCTCTGTTTTCATGTTCACCAGGAGTGTTTCAGTCATCTGATGTTTGTCCATCAATGACCACAGTCGGGCATTAGCCATATCAGCGTCAAAATAGCGGGAATGCTGGCAAAGGATCTCTTCATCAGCATCGG
>NZ_JAHHPN010000248.1:0-1896 GCF_024606325.1 Endozoicomonas sp. ONNA1 | reverse complement strand
TCAGAAGCAGAAATTTTTATCCTCAATTTCTTGCAATCCTCGCTACGGACGCTTAAGTCCGACAGGCTGCTAGTGAGTCATAAAGTGAATCCAAATTCATGCTGCTTATAAACTCTGCGGCAATGTTTGTCAGCTCGTCGGATTTGAGCACCAGAGCGTTATTGGCGTTGTGTACCTGCCGCAAGTAGTTATTATTAACAGATTCCTGAAACCCGGAAGAGCTACTGATTGCAGACATCATGGCATGCAGCTCTTCTGGTGAGGATGGGTCATGAGCGCCGTAGCTGTGTTTCTCCCCACCTTCTGGTATTTCAGCATCGACCCAGCAATATGTTAAGTAACCGCCTTTCGAATGTGTTACCCCATACAGATAATGGCTGAAGGCCTGCTGAATCGCTTTCCTGCATTTCTCTTTTAAATCATCCACAGTTTTTCTCTCCCCGAATGACAGCCTAAGGGGCTTTAGAGTGGATTCGTAACGGCTTATGGTTGCAGACCTTTTTTTCTCATATTCATTTTCCAAAGCTGGTTTAAGCAAATGATATTCTTCTTTCATAGCTACATTTAGAATATGAATCATGGCTTTGTCGCGATCTCTCAGCAATTCTGTCAGAGCAGCTCCGAGTTGTTTTCTCGTTGTGTACTCTTGATTGATTTGTTCCAATCTGCGCTTCAAGTCTGAGCGGTTCTCAGCGATTCGTTGTAACAGAGTTTCGACCTTTTCATCAAGCAGTGTTCTTAGCCAGAAATCGCCCCAGGAAGGCTGCTCCATGATAATCACCGGACGGTGTTTCGCCGCGCCCGAGATTAACTTCGAAAATGCAGGGTGGCGCACCAGCATTCGCTCTATACTCGGAATGCCCTCAGGTTCGTCCGTCCAGTCGTTCTTTACAGATGAGCTGACGATTTGGCCTTCAAGACATCGCGAAAAACCTTCATGACATTGAGAGACGAGCAAGGCATTATCTTTTCTCTGCTGACGTTTTTTATATGCCCTCTGCCAGGTCACGCAATTTTTTTCTCCGGACAATAATTCCCCATACCACTTTTTCAGGCACTGGCTTGCTGCAACCTTCAATTCATCGACAACTTGCAGACGCATCAATAGCTCATGGAGTTTACGAGCCCCTTTAAAATCGTTTAAACTGTTCGGCACTGGATCCAGCCAATCCGATGCCAGGGCCTTTTTGGCAAATTCAATAACCGGAGGCCTGGTCAGGTCACTGTTTTGCAGAACATTCATTATTGAACTCAACCACTGCAGAGGGCATGCTCCGCCCTGAACAATCATTTTGGAG
Source organism: Endozoicomonas sp. ONNA1 (assembly GCF_024606325.1). NCBI lineage: Bacteria > Pseudomonadati > Pseudomonadota > Gammaproteobacteria > Oceanospirillales > Endozoicomonadaceae > Endozoicomonas > Endozoicomonas sp. ONNA1. Next base: position 598 of record NZ_JAHHPN010000248.1, on the reverse strand, counting down.
TGCAATACCCTGAGTTGTTCAGTAACCTGATCTTGATCACTGTTGGACAAGATTTGTTTGACTGCCTCCGACATCGGTCTGGAGGCACGCCGATCGTAGTCTTCCACAACACCGATCAATTCCTTTTCTTTAAAGCCCAATGCCTCGGTCTCCAGCGACTCCAGGATTGAAACGCCCATGGAAAAACCGGCTAAATCTTTTCTCTTCCAAAGGTTCTCTACCATTGCGAAAGGACTTAGATGGGGAATTGGCGATTCACAGCCTGCCTCATGGGCTTCCTTCAGTTCTTCAAGACTTATGCCACAGGCTTCAGCCAGAGTTTGCTGTTGCGCTAAATCAGCGCCCTCCAGAAGACCCCGCAGGAGATCTCCTTGCCTCTTAAACTCAGTGCCAGAACCAGTGAACCTTTTGATGGTCTGGAAGTCAGGCCGAATTTCTGTTACCTCAGCAGGCTCCCCGCCCAAATCTACTAACTTCCAGGTTTGGCCTCCATCCACGGAACACTCTGCAAAGGCATGGGTACGATTAGTCATTTGTCGACATGGAATCCCAAAATAACGACAAAAAGCAATAAAAACAGGCACACGATGACGACAGC
>NZ_JAHHPN010000247.1:0-1279 GCF_024606325.1 Endozoicomonas sp. ONNA1 | reverse complement strand
AGGATTCACCGGTTCTGTTAATGTGCCGGAGACATCCAGTTCGGAGAAAAGGGCAGGATTATTGAGATAAGCCAGAGTATCATCAATTAATTGTCGGGATAGACAAGATCTCCACCCCGTCATGAACAGCTGCTTGTTGGCAATGATTCTGTTAGCAAGGACATGAATAAGCCTTTGCCGGACTGTTGGGTCAGTGCAACACTTATCCAGATATTCCTTATCATTAAAACGATTCAAAAAAAATTGAAAATGTTCAATGTAGTCTATTATGAGTTTGGCTTTTTCGGGCCGTAAACGTCTGTCGATAATATGGCTTTCTCCAGCACTAAAGGGTTCAGAATGCAGGACTATGGCATCTTGCTTCTGCCTTATTTCTTCCGGGAAACTGCAGGAATAATTGCCAGGAAAATACGGATAAACAATATTCATAACGCGGTTTTTAAAATCATCTTCTGCATTAACTTTATTAAAGAAAGAAAAAAGGACTCCTGTATCAAAAGCCTGGCTTATTTCAGGTCTTGTGCTTAACATTTGTGATAATGATTTTTTTCCTATTTCAATCAATTCCTGAAGCAATGAATCACTCAAATTTTCAACGACTATGACAAAAAAGGGATTAGCTTTTACCAATCTTTTTAACAACGAAGCAAATCCCTCCCTGCCATCTTTGTATCTTTCTATGCAATAATGATAAACATCAGACAAGGGGTAGATGCCTGAAACATAGCAATTCATTCTTATTTCCAGCGCTGCTGAAGTAGCTTTGAGAAGTACCTCTTCAAAGAAGTCAGGATCATTGATCGCCGTCATATATTTATTATAATTTTTGAAAAACTCGATAAAATTATCGTACAAACCGAAACCATTGAGTGAATCCAAAATGGATTTTTTTGTTAAAAACGGAGCCGGAACCTCTGATAATGTACACAACCCCTTCGATAATTGTAAAAGACAGTACTCTTCGTTTTTATCCAGGATGTCTTGTGGCAGGTCTTTAAGTTGTATCCTTCCTGAACGGATAAGCTGATCATACAAATCATCATCTTTAAAGCTGTCTGGAAGAACAGGCAAAGATTTTATTTTTGCTGCGATATCCAGACGCTCATAAATCGGTATTGCCAGTTTCGGCGGTGTACCATAGGGAATACCCTGCTGACTTGAATATTCAGTCAGAAAATCAATATCATTTTTTAATTCTTCAGTAAGGTCTGTGAAGTGATGTCTCAATTCTGTTCTCCTGACATCAGCCAGGAATATCTGTTTTCTCCTTTCAGTGGTT
>NZ_JAHHPN010000246.1:0-20450 GCF_024606325.1 Endozoicomonas sp. ONNA1 | reverse complement strand
ATACCCAACCCCATGCCTGCTCTCTGTCTTTTAATCCAAATGCCCCATTCATCATTTTGATGCCATGACAGTAATTGCCAAAGTCGCCCCCCATATAGTGATCAGGATCCGACGGATGAGCTGAGTCAATGGATAAATCATTGCCAAGCTGATCAACAACGCTGTTACAAGTAGAATTGACAAAGCTCAGAACGTTTTCTCTGGGCCATAAGTGTATAGCGAACAACACACCACTGCTCTGTGGTGCGTCGGGTGTTGGAGTATCCGTTTCAGTGGGTACAGATATAACGGTTTTAGTGTCTTTCATAGTCAACTGCACTTGCCCTGTTTTCTGAAAACATCTTACATTCAGTGCAGCGTTTTGAGTGTCTGTTGATCCTGGTACACCTTGTGAAAGATCAAACTCAGAGTGCAAAAATCGGTAGACGAAATTTTCTTCTGTGCCAAACTCACCATGATTGCTACAGCCCAGATCTACCGGCCTGATCCTCATATCGTTATTCGCTGGATCAAGCACCACCCTGATGTTGACTGCAACAAAAATACCCGCGCCCCTCAGATTCAGAATACCCGCCGGTATATAATCCTGTGTGGTCGGGGTTGTAACGGGATATCCTGAGGAAGCAGTGGCTGATGAAACACCAATATCCAGAGGGTTTCTGGAATCGATTTCGATATTCGCCAAATAATAGACAGCATTATTATGGGTTGCCGACATCACGTAGTGACGCTGTAAGCCTCCCTCAATAACAAATTCAGGCAAGATATCCGCTCCGTTCCCCACAAAAGCCGAGTTGTCCGGTAACTGAAAACTGTTGACTCTTCTATGGCTGTCAGAAACGGGCTCTGACAATGGCAATTCATAGACGGCCGGTTGTTCCTGTCCGGGCGATTGCTCTGCATCAAAGATAAACAAAGTTGGACAGATGGTTTCAAAAGCCTCATGAGTCAGTTTTTCTGTTGTACTCGATATCTTTCTTATCTTAACTGTTTCAGGGATTGATGAAGGAGTCACTGAAGGATTCGGAGAACTGCGTAGAGAAATATTTGAAGACGTAGTCGGGGAAGTTGTTGTTGAAGATGCCCGATTGTTCTTTTCCCTGATGAGAGCCTTAAAAGCCGACAAATGATGATTGCACACCTCCCTATCGAAACAATTGGTTAATTCAGAACAATTTGAAACCTCTGTATATGCAGAACTGTCCGCTGGCCCAACTGCGGGGAAAACATGACAAGAAAAGGCGAACACTACTGACAATAGAGCAACCGTCAAGCCCGATCTAAAGCTATTCATAACTGCACTCTGCCGCATATTTGAAAGCCAAAACAGATGTATCCTTGCCGTGACAATCCTTTTTGAAAAGTCGTTATTTATCCTAGACCGGAAATTGGATAAAGAAAGGCAATGTCTTCAGCAATAGGAAATGAGCCCCAAGTCTCTGACAGGTATTATCACGAGAAAGCCGGTAAGTTAACCCCAAGCTATCCGGCAGTTTCTGTCACCGGTTTACCCGACACAACAGCCAGCTTTACTGCGGATTACCTGAACACAGCAGTGTATGATTTCATTCTCTTTTCAGACATGTGACACACCTCGATGGCCTCGTGTATAACCCGCATCTGCGTTTATATGGCCGGAGATCTCTAACCACTTCAATCAGCTGGACTAGCGGAATGCCCAAACCTAAAGTAGCAGCTAACATCTGGCTGGTGTATCTTACCGAGGCTTGCCTGATATGTTTTGAAAAATAGAACCAGCTATGGGTAATGGCCTGATTCACAACCAATGCACCAATACCTGCAGACACTATCTGCCCTGGTTTTAATCTTTTTCTGCCAGTATTACTCATAGCCATAGCACCTGTATCAGTAACGTGGGGTGATTGAGTTGTAGAATCGGATATCGGCATAGGGGAGTTACAGGCAGCATCAAATCTCGCCGAAGACCCTGCCTTCACTGAAGCAAATCCTAGTTGGTAACGTTTAGCCAATTCAGTCGAACATCTATGCGAATCAGCCTGATCAACGCCTGTCAAGCCCCATGCCTCGTCTCTGCCTTTTAATCCGAATGTTCCCTGGATTACTTTAGTATCAGAACAGTACCTGCCACCCGAGATACCTCCCATATAGAGAAAAAGGTCCGATGGATTGGCTGACTCGGCGCATAGATCATTGCCAAACTGATCAACAATGCTGTTATAAGTAGAATCAACCAGGTGCAGAACGTTTTCTCTATGCCATAAGTGCATATCGAACAACACACCACTGCTTTTCAATGGTGCAGGCGTTGCCGTTTCAGTGGGTAAGGATATGACGGTTTTAGTGTTTTTCATGGTCAACTGCACTTGCCCTTTATTCTGAAAGCAATCAACAGTCAGCGCAGCATTTTGATATTGTGTTGATTTCTGTATACCTTGCAGGAGATCAAATTCAGAATGCATAAATCGATAGACGAAACTCTCTTCTGTTCCTCTCCCATCACCATGATCAGTACATCCCAACTCTACCAGTTTGATCGCTACCTGATTATCCACCGGATCAAGCACCACCTTGATGTTGTCTGCAACAAAGATACCCGCACCCCGGAGATTCAGAACGCCTCCGGGTACATAACGTGGTTTTCTCGGGGGTGAGACAGAAGGCACTGTGGCAACTGCTGTGAATGATTTGCCTGTATCCAGAGGATTTCTCGAATCGACCTTGATATTCGCCAGATAATAAACAGAATCATTATGGGGTGCCGACATCACGTAATGGAACCAGCTGTGTCCCTTAATAACAAACTCAGGCAGAATATCGATGCGATTCCCCACAAAAGCAGAGTTATCCGGTAACTGAAAACTGCTGAAACCTATGGAAAAGTGCCTGCTACGCCCGGTCATTGGCAATTCATAAACGGCAGCTTGTCCATTTCCAGACGTTTGCTCTGCATCAAAGATAAACAAGGTCGGATGGATGGTTCTAAAAACCTCATGCCCCAGTCTGTTTGTTGTAGCGGATATTTTTCTTATCCTGACCGCTTTAGAGCCTGGAGGAGTGTCTGTGCAAGTACTTAAGAACGCATTCCGGGAAATAGCCGGGCAAGTTGTTGAAGATGACTGATTGCTTTTCTCCCTGATGAGATTTTTAAGAACAGGTAAATGACGCCTGCACACGTCCCTGTCAGCACGACTGTTTAATTCAGAGCAACTTGAAACTTCTGTAAATACATCACTGCCCGCTGACTCACCCGTGCCGTAAACATGACAGGGGAAGCAATAAACCGCTGAGAATAGAGCAACTACCAACCCGGATCTTAAGGTATTCATCATTTCAATCTTTCTAATATTTAAAAATCGAAACAGATATTCCTTATCGTTGTAATCCTTTTTAAGACAGCCCGAGCAACTTTAGACCAGATATTTCATAAATAAAGGCAAAGCTTTCCACTTTAAGAAACAAGCCTCCCTCCTTCGGAACTTTCGTTGTTCAAATGGTACTGTATGTCAGCAAAAATCGATCCAAGCGAATCGACACATTTGGACTGCAGTGGCAGCTTTGGCGCAGTGAGCTGGATTGAAGAAATCTCGACGCGTAAGGCGATGAAAAGTGGAACCCGGCTGTTTGGTAATATCATTTTATCCCTGATGAATGCAGGAAAGGCTCTGCTCTCACATACGAAGAAGCTGCTCGACTTCCGGGCAGATAGTGCCAGACTTGAACACCCTGCACGAGATGGTTATTCAGGACGAACAAGATTAGGTTTTTGTGCCGTGGGTGGGGCTTAATATCTACCCGGAGATCTGTGATTGAAATCAATGTGTAAACGTTGCCAATGGAGAAGGTTTTTTTATTAAATTCTGAAAAGTTTTTACAGCACTGAATGGAACAATTTTTTTGATGGCTAAGTATAAATACAGAGTCTAGACTTCATGTCGATTGCTTCAAAGGGTTCTGAGCATGATCATGCTGAAACACTATTTATTAGCCCGGTTAGTCGCCCCTTTATTCCTGTTAATGGCTTTGTTTGCAGAAGCCTGGACGACTCAATCTCCAAACGTCAACTCTTCTCCAGCTTCAACCTCTTCTTCTATAGCACCCTATCCTCCTCTGCCGACAGTATTGTGTGACTCTCTTCCAGCACAAACGCCGGGGGTTCAGCAGCGGCTACGCCAGTACGTAGAACTTGTCAAGGGACGACAGTGTATTGTTCTCGCTGCTGATCCGACAGAGGATCTGAGTGAGACGATCAAACGGGCTCCTGAGAACACTGTTATCCTGCTCTCTTCCGAGACTGTGTCTACTGCGTCTTCTACTTCTACATCCTCTCTCCCTCCGGTGGATAAAACCCCGATTGAGTATCTTATTAATAAAGGAATAGTTTTGAAGGACGGTCAGGACATCATTGGTGCAGCAGACGACGGTTTTGAAATAGTTATCAGAGTTGACGCAGGTTTTAAAGATCTGTCTATGGTCATGATTGATGACATGTACGATTTCGATAAAACGAGAGACAGTCACATAAGGCATGTTACTTTCCAGCCCGTTGGACCTGAGAACAATGTGGGGGCTTTTTCTATTATTTATGCTGGTTGTTATAACCGGAAACTGATTGTAGAAAATAACCTGTTTTATGTGTCTGTCAGACGGGCCGGACTTTTCCTCTCTTGCGCAGGATCCCTTGATGCATCGGTGAACCAGGGTTCGGGCCTGCAGTTTGCCAATAACGTCATGATAGGTAAATCCATACTCTACGACGGGAGTGATATTGTTCCTAAAGGGATAGATATTTATTATGCCGGTACGCAGCAGTTACAGAAGATCGCTGTTATTGAAAATATATTCCAGGGAGAGATGGCACACGCGGGTGACTTTTACCTACCGGCTGGGAGCAGTATGGATATTTTCAGAAACACGGTTGATATCAACAACAATATGCTGGGCAAGAAACCTCTCTCAACGAGACCGGCTCGTTTTAGAGATGGTTTCTTTCTCAGGGGTAATTATGATACAAAAGTCAACTTGTTACCTCCCCTTTTTAATCTGGCAGGCAATCGGATACGCTCAAAAAGTACAGCTATAGGTATCGAAGGACACATTAAACTGGCCCTGGCCTGTAACCATCTTCAGGCAGCCAATCCGTGGCGACAATATCCACCTTCATGGTGGTGGCGACCAAAACAATACGGCTTGAAAGCCGTTGATCCACTACCATTGGCAGGAGAGTGTGAAGGCACTGCGGATTCAACCGGTGCCGTGGTAACGCCCACTTCACCGACAGTCTGCCAGGTTTTCAATACCTGGACGTCTATCGATGGTTCCATGATCAATCCTTTGAGTGGACTGGACAGCCTTGATGGTCGGCTATTCAGCCTTGATGGTCAGTTATTTTTGATGTATTAGTCAACATCTCAGTGACAATAGGCTTCTTGTTCAGAGCCTGCAACGCCGAAGCTGGGCACCGTAGTTTGAAGCTCGACTGTCGACTTTTTTAGCCGTATTCAACAGCCAGGGCTTTTTCTTGTGACTCCCACGCTTATAGCCACCCCAACCCTCATGATAATTCAGGTAGAGCAAATCAGCACGCCATAGAGAGACACCATTAATACGACGGGTCTTGTTGGTATACCAGCCAATAAAATCAATGGCATCCTCAAAATCATCCCGCCCCCTGAACCAGCCACCGTTCTCTTTCAGGTACATTTCCCAGGTGCCATCCTGGGCCTGGGCATAGCCGTAGGCTGATGAATTTCTGGGCAATGGAATAAACAGGAACCAGGGTCTGGGGGGTCTGACATCATGACGATAAGAGGATTCCTGATACATGATAGCCATCATGATCTGAATGGGAGTCCCCCATTTTTCATTGGCTTTTTTAGCGTGTCGATACCAACTACGCTTTTCTTTGAAAATACTGCATAAGTTATGGGGATTGGCAGGCGGTGTTGTGCTGGCACAGCCGGTCAGAAAAAGAAATCCTGTTATCATTATGATCAGTGCCAGTCCCCGTTTCACGTATCAGACTCCCCATTGCTGCATCAAAACAATAAACTCATCTTCTGTAACGACACGAACACCAAGATTTTGAGCCTTGGTCAGCTTCGAGCCCGCTTTTTCTCCAGCCAGGAGCGCCGTGGTTTTTGCTGAGACAGAGCCGGTAACTTTGGCGCCCACTTTCTGTAATACGGCCTTGCCTTCATCCCGGGTCATAGTGTGCAGGGTTCCTGTCAGCACCCAAACCTCACCTTGTAAGGGTTGATCCACACCCTCTTCCTGTCCGGTGTCTTCATCCCAGTGCACGCCAACTTTCAGCAGTTCATCCATCACTTCAAGATTATGCTCCTGCTTGAAAAACGTTTCTATATGAGCAGCAACGACAGGACCGACATCATCCACTTCCTGTAACTGCTCGACCGTCGCTGACTTGATCGCCTCAAGATCACGATAATGAGCCACCAGACTCTGAGCAGTCGCTTCACCTACCTCACGAATGCCCAGTCCGTAGATAAATCTGGCCAGCGTCGTTTTCTGGCTGGCCTTCAAGGCATTGACCAGATTGGTGGCTGATTTTTTGCCCATTCGCTCAAGGGATGCAATAGGCTCTGCTCCGAGTTTGTAAAGGTCAGCCACAGTATTCACAAGACCTTTCTCGACAAACTGATCCACCAGCTTATCACCCAGGCCATCAATATCCATGGCTTTCCTTGAAGCAAAGTGTTTGATGGCCTCCTTACGCTGGGCCGAACAATAAAGACCACCAGTGCAGCGAGCTGCTGCTTCGTCTTCATCTCTTTCAACGTCTGAATGGCACACCGGGCAGCGCTCAGGCAATTCAATATCTCTGGCATCAGCTGGTCTTCGGTCGGGAATAGCCCGAACCACCTTTGGAATCACGTCCCCAGCCCGGTGAATCACAACGGTATCACCTATTTTCAGACCCAGACGTGCCACCTCGTCCATATTATGGAGGGTTGCATTGCTGACGGTGACCCCACCCACAAAGACCGGCTCGAGACGGGCAACCGGCGTAATGGCACCTGTTCTGCCCACCTGGAACTCCACATCTTTCAAAAGGGTCATTTCTTCCCGGGCAGGAAACTTATGGGCAACGGCCCATCGGGGAGCACGAGCTACAAAACCCAGTTGCTCCTGCAGGGCCAGACGGTTGACCTTATAAACAATACCATCAATTTCGTAGGGCAAAGCTTCGCGCTTCTCACTCATTCTGGAAAAGTATTCAGCACAGGCAGCAGCCCCTTTAACTACCCGCAGCTCCGGATTGACCCGCAGGCCCCAGGTTTTAAAACGCTCAAGAATATCCGCATGCCTGTCAGGCAACTCACCCCCTTCAACCACACCGGCACTGTAACAGTAAATATCCAGAGGTCTTTTCGCCGTTATTTTCGAGTCAAGCTGTCTCAGACTGCCCGCTGCTGCATTGCGGGGATTAACGAACACTTTTTCATCCCGGGCTTTAGCTCTCTTATTCAGCCTTTCAAAACCTTCCTTGGGCATAAAGATTTCACCACGAACTTCCAGACGATCAGGCCAACCTTCACCCAGCAATTTCAGAGGAATAGTAGCAATGGTGCGAACATTCAGAGTGATATCTTCGCCAGTCGTACCATCCCCACGGGTAGCACCTCGCATCAGCGCCCCCTTCTCGTATAAAAGGCTGACCGCAATCCCATCCAGTTTGGGTTCGCAGGCATATTCTACTGCTGAATCGGTGCCCAAACGCTCACGGACTCTGCGGTCAAAGTCATTGAGATCGTCTTCGTTAAACGCGTTATCCAGCGACAGCATGGGCAGTTCATGACGAATCTGGCCAAACACTTTCAGGGGGGCAGCACCCACTCGCTGGGTGGGTGATTCAGGTGTAATCAGCTCGGGAAAATCCGCTTCGATGGACTTCAGCTGCTGCATCAGCCGATCATAACTGGCATCGGCAATGATCGGATCGTCCAGAACATAGTAACGATAGTTATGATCATTGATCTGCTCTCGCAGCCCTTGAGCTTGCTGTTGAGCTTCCTTAAGAGAGAGGGTAGTTTGGGTCATGATTCTGTTACTTAAACGGTCCTGAGTGATTCTAAACCGCCTTGAGCCTGTACACTGAAGCCCCCGATAGACCGGGGGAGGATAAAAATTAATGAGAGGTAGAGATGGATCAGTCAGCCAGCTTCTGGGTTAACTGTTTTCTTTCGAAATCGCGAATACGCTGACGATAATGCTCCAGTGTCTGTTGCGTCAGTACACTGAAGTGTTCGTCTTTTAGTTCTCCACCCAAATCCAGCGCCAACTGTCGTACAGTTTCTTCCATCAGCATAAACGCCTTGAGTGGCTCACGGGGTCCGGGCAATCCCATAAAAACACTGACAGCCGGTGTATCAGTCGATTCCAGTTTACCAATATCAAAAGTGCCCGGCTCTACCCCATTTGCCATGCTGAACAGGATCTGTCCGGTTCCATCCTTGTTGGCATAACGGTGAAAGATCGACATATCGCCGTAGCGCATGCCTGAAGCCATCAGACTCTGGAGCAACCTTGCGCCGTCAAAGTTTTCACCACCTTTTGCCAGCAGATTGATCACCAGGATTTCACTGGCTGCAGGACGGTCTGCAAGCTTTTCCTGATTGACAGAACGGTGACTTTTCTCAGTTCTTGCGGGCTTGGTCTTTGCAAATGTGGGGGGTACAGCGGCCTGGTGTTCTTCAACAAACTCAGACTTAAAAGTAAAACTTTCCTGCACGGGTGCAGGTTCTTCAACACCGGAAACAGGCTCTTTTACTCTGGATCCGGGCTCGACAGAAGGCACTTCCGGTACTTCATCAACCTGAGTCAGAACCGGTAAGGGCTCTGATTTTTCCTGAACTTCCGGAGCCTCAACAGACGGTTTCTCTGCGGGTGTCTCTTGCACCGGCCTGGCAGGCGCCATAATTTCTGACCCAAGGCTGGATATTTCCGGTTCGATCCGCTCCCTCACAGAAACATGGGTTGACTCTTCTGAACGCACCCAGTTCTTCACTGTTTCCAACTTCTGGGGGGGAGCCTCTGACCTTCTGGCTCCACCATTGGGCAATTCACTGCCAAACTCGTCTTCATTTCCTTTTACATCTTCAAGACCGAAAGACAGTTCTGATGCTCTTTTTCTAGCCAGACGCATACGGCGGTATCCATCAGCCAGAACGCCAATAATGACGACGATTCCGATTACTACCAACCAATCTCGTAAACTCATGTCCATGCCGCCTGTTTACCCGGTGGGTTGTTGCCGCCTGAAAACCAACAACCCGAAAACGCAAAAAAGTCTGAAATTTATAAATCAGTGAAATGTACTACCATGTTACAACAAAACAATATGTATTCAGACCATTGTTTATGATTATTGATGAAACACGTTTTTAATCTTCACTTTCATAACACTGTCCGACAACCGCCAGAATCAGGTAAGTCAAGCATCCTGACCTACAAGTCTATTTTGGCGAGTATTTATTGTCCCTTCAAGCGCAAACCACGGATATCATTAACAAAGTTCGATAAATAGTGATAACTTTTTTCAGTCGCCTGTGCAACTGTACAAACCGTTTAATCTCAGGTTACACAAAAACAGACTTCTTATACTGAACAACGAATAAAAACTAACCGTTCAATAAGAAAAAGTTCAGAGTTCTGCCATAGCTGCGGCCTCTTCCACATCCACAGATACGGGTCTGGAGACACCGGGCTCCTGCATCGTTACACCCACTAGTTGATTCGCTGCCTGCATGGCAATTTTGTTATGGGTGATGTAGATAAACTGAACCTTGTCACTCATTTCTGAAACCATTTTGGCGTACCGGCCTACATTAGCATCATCCAATGGTGCATCCACCTCATCAAGCATGCAGAAGGGTGAAGGATTCAACTGAAAGATGGCAAATACCAGGGCAATCGCCGTCAGCGCCTTTTCACCACCAGACAGCAGATGGATAGTACTGTTCTTCTTGCCCGGCGGTTGCGCCATGATAGCTACCCCGGTATCCAGGAGATCTTCGCCGGTCAACTGCAGATAAGCGCGGCCACCTCCGAAGACTCTGGGGAACAGTTCCTGCAAACCGGAATTCACCTTCTCAAACGTCACTTTGAAACGCTGACGGGTCTCCCGGTCGATTTTGCGGATAGCATTTTCCAGGGTCTCCAGAGCGGACTCCAGATCATCGTTCTGCGCATCCAGGTAGGTTTTTCGTTCCGACTGGGTTTCGTACTCTTCTATCGCTGCCAGATTGATGGCCCCCAGTCTTTCAATCCGTGCCTGTAATCTTTCCAGTTCCTGTTCCCAGACTTTCTCGCTGGCGTCTTCCGGCATATTGGCCAGAACGGTATCCAGATCAAACTGGTCTTCCCGCAATTGATCAGACAGGGTCGTGCGCCGGACCTGCATGCCCTGCCAGTCCATCCTTAACTTCTCAAGTCTTGAGCGGGCAGTCTGGGCTTTTTGCTCGGCGGACTGCCGACTCTTTTCCATTTGCTGCAGTCGTTGTTCAACGTCCTCCAGCTCGCTGCGAGCCTTCTGCATCGCTTCGTCTTCTTCCAACCTTCTGGCCAGCAGAATCTCCAACTGTTCTTGCAATTCTCCTTCAGGAGAATGGGACTCCGACAGTGACGTCTGAAGCAGCTCCCGGCGTTCCCTCAGTTTGGTGGATTGCTGACTGAGTCGCTCGATAGCCGCTCGCAGAGATTCCACCTGACTGTTGATGGTTTGCTGCCTCAAGGCCAGCTGATGTAGACGATCCTTATCCTGACGGGAACTCTGCCGCAACTGTTCCAGCTTTTCTCTGCCCTTCTCTCTTTTCTCCAGCAGATCTTCTTTGAGACCGCTGTCCATTTCCATTCGATCCAGAGCCTCCTGAAGTCGCAGGCGGGACTCTCCGATACTTTCCTGTTCAGCCTGACTTAACTCCTGACATTCAGCAATTTCTTGCTGAAGTCGAATTCGCCTTTCCGAAAACTGCTCAAGCCTGACTTTTCTGGCACCGAGATCCGCTCTCACCTCACCCTGGGTTCGGTTGAGTTCAGTAATCTGTTGTTGAGTCTGCTGTCGGTGGGTTTCCAATTGCTCAGCCTGAATCCTGGCGTTGGCCAAACGTTCTTCAACCTGCTGACTGAGCGCTTCCAACGTTTCCATTCGGCTGCCAAGCTGTTCAAGCTCTTGCTGACGGGCCAGAACACCGGAATGATTATCCGTTTCGCGACAGACCCGAAGCCAGTTTCCGGATAGCCAAATCCCCTCTTTTGTGACGATGGATTCGTGAGCCTGCAGAGCGGTTCGGGCAGATAAAGCCGCTTCCAGCGAATCTGTGACATAAATGCCTGCCAGTAACCCCTTGGCTTCACTGCCTGACTGTACTTTGCCAGCCAGAGCGTGAAGCGCTCCTCTGGCCTCTTCAGAAACCTGATGAGCGGAAGCATCCAGTAAAACCGCTGCGCCTTGCTCCAGAGAATCCAATAACCCTGCAACAGGATCCAGATCATCAACACAAAGTGCTTGCAAGCTGTCTCCGAGAACGGTTTCAACAGCCAGTTCCCAGCCTGACTCCACTTGCAGTTTCTCGGCTAGCCTGGGTGCAGATGCCAGTCCATGCTGCTCCAGCCAGACCATGACCCCGGTATCCTGTCCCATAGCAGCCTGCTGAAGGGCCTCCAGAGAAGCGTGACGCCCTCTGATCATACTCAGTTCATTGCGATGGCTGTCACGATCTTCCTGTAACTGATCAAATTGAACACGGTTTTCTTCAATGTCAGAGGTGACTTGTTCCAGTTTCAGCTCGTGATTTTCGCGGGTCAGCTCCAGCTCGGTCAGCTTTTCGGAAAGCAGCTCCATCTCTTCAATGTCTTCGCCACCACCAAGACTGCTGCTTTCTTCTCGCAGACGCCGTTCACGCTCATGGAGACGATCCAGTACGGCTTCAGCATGTTGAATTCGGGACTGCTCCACTTCAGCTGCTTTCTGAGGCTCGTGGGAGCGCTGATTAAACTGTTCCCATTCCTGCTGCAAACGATGCACTTCCTCTTCCACCCGGGCAAGAGAGTCACCGGATTGGTATTCCTGCTCCTGAAGCATCTCCAGCTCAGGTTCAATCTGCAGTTTTTCTTCTTCCAGAATTTCCAGCTGAGACTGATCCTCAGCCATCTGTTCACGGGCTTCCTGCCAGCTTTGTTCAAGCTGCTGCAGGTCATGACTCAGTTCTTTGGCCCGCTCTTCCTTATGGCGAAGCGTCTGCTCAATCCGGGTGATTTCATTGCCCGTGCCATAGTATTTGGCCTGGGTTTCATGGAAGTAGTCACTCAACTCCATCTGCTGGGCGCGGTCTTTTTCCATTCCGGCATCGGAGGAGCGCTGCTCACTGACGGCCGCTTCCAGCTGGACTTCCAGCTCGGAAATCACATGTTCCTGATTCCTGACCTTTTCATCGATGCCCCGCCAACGCAAGGCCTGAAGCTGGGCTTTTTTCAGTCGTTCATCGGCTTTGTATTCTTTGTATTTTTCTGCCGCTTCGGCCTGTCTCTGCAAATGCCCGAGACGACGCCCCAGCTCTTCTCGCAGGTCGGTCAGTCGTTCCAGGTTTTCATTGGTTCGGCGAATGCGGTTTTCTGTTTCACGGCGGCGCTCCTTGTACTTGGAGATACCAGCCGCTTCCTCAATAAAGACTCTGAGTTCTTCCGGCTTGGACTCAATCAGCGTGGAGACGATGCCCTGACTGATGATGGAGTAACTTCGCGGCCCTAGACCGGTGCCGAGAAAGATATCCATCACATCTTTACGGCGACACTTGTTACCATTGAGGAAATAAAAATTCTTGGCTTCCGAGGTCAGCATCCTGCGCACAGAAATCTCGCTGTAGGCAGCAAACTCGCCAGTGACCCGACCTTCGTTATTATCAAAGATCAACTCTACCGTCGCCTTTGCTGAAGGCTTACGGCTATTGGAGCCCTTGAAGATAACGTCTGTCATGGACTCACCACGCAGGTGCTTGGCAGAAGACTCCCCCATGACCCAACGTACGGCGTCGATAATATTGGACTTGCCGCAGCCATTAGGACCTACAACACCGCACATATTGGAGGGAAAATGAACCGTTGTGGGATCCACAAAGGATTTGAAACCGGCCAGTTTGATCGATTTAAGACGCATCTTTTCCTTAATTCGTAGCTATCAGGACCACAGCTGCCTGGTTATCAGTAGGTAACAACTCTCTACGAGTGTACACAGATTGTGCCCATGAGGAAAAGTCGTCGTTACCGAAAGCTTTGACCGTCAACCTTATGGCCAGTTCAGTCTGTCTGCTGTGACAGGGCAATCAACCCTGTGCAGGTTGTTGAGACCAGTACATTTCTTATGGCACCCTGCCTTCAATGATGCGTTGTAACCGCTCTGCGTTACTGTGAAAGTTATTTCTTCTCTCCGATGCCAGCATGTTATTCAGTGCCCGCCGGGCACCTTGCGAGTGACTTGCCCCGGTGTCCTGAATAATGCGCTGTACACGTTCTGCATTATTCCAAAGCCCGCAACACAGCTCTTCTACCAGCTGGTTACTCAGTGCCATCTCGGCTCCGAACGTCAGCCTTACCCCGGCGCCCCGAATAATGTCTCGTAAACGTTCTGCATCACTCAACGACCTTCTATTCAGGAACGCTATCAGCTTGAAACTCAGTTGCCGGTCAACTTCGTGCATCAGCCGTGTCCCGGTATCCTGAATAATGCGTTGTAAATTGTCTGCTTTCTCCCACATCTCGTCATCCACAGCCTCTATCAGCATCCTGCTCAGCACCATCTGGGCGCGTTCCGACAGCCTTGCCCCGGCATTCTGAATAGTGAGGTATAAAAGCTCTGCTTCATCCCAAGCGTCATTACTTATGGCCAGTAACAGCTGATTACTCAGTTCCCGCAACCGTGTTGTCCCGATGCCCCGGGCAGCAAGTTGTTGCAGCTCCTGAGGAGGGAGGGTACTAAGCTGTCTTTCCCGGTTTGTTGTTCTCTCTGCTCTTTGGGTAGCAGCAGCGAAAAAATGACTGCCAGGCATTTCCCGGATGGTCTACCAAGTGCCATCATGCCCATGATAATGATACTTGAGTAATTGCATTCCAACGAGGCTGTGTGCTTCTCTGTAATATGGATCTGGATTATAATCATCATCAGTAAGCCGGCTATCTGGCTTTTGATGAAGGTCTATAAGGTAGACTCTTTTTAGAGCACCTCTTAAAAAAACATCTTTAGAATCCTCTGTCACAAAAAAACTACTATTCTCACCGCTCCAGGAAACACCTGCATCAGGTTCCAATAGATACCTGGAACAAGGGGAAATACGAGCTAACACAACGGATAGATGTTCATAATTACATTGTGCTTCACCACTTAAAATGTAATCAAATAGCTTTTTCGCTTTATCTACAGACCAGTTGACTGAATTAGGTCCATTTAAGTAAGGCATATCAGAGAAAAATGATCTATGCATCTCTAAACGATGTCTATCAATACGAGATAATTTTCCCACCAAGTAACCACATATATGAGGAGGGAGCGGCAATGTCAATGACATTTTTGGCTGGGTAAATATCCCATGGCTAGCTAAAACATAGGGTGGTTTGGACAACCATTGATTATCAATATCTGAATAAAACAAATGATTAACACCGAGTTTTTCTAAACGATTAGCCAATTCGGTTTTGTTTTCAGAATTCGCCTTATCTATACAAAAGCATATAGTCTTTTTAATATTTTGAGACACAACAAGTCTAATGGAATCCATAAAACAAACGCTCATACATGAAGCGTATTCCCCTAATTGAACGGGAAATTTCAGCTGCAGGTCTGTTTCCATGGAGAGGCATAATATATTATCGTGATTATTCAGTTCAGCCTTCATCTGTTCAATTTGAGACTCTGTAAGATTCATATCTGAAAAAACTATAAGCAGCGGGATATCACTTTCAGCGAGTTTGGTTCCTTCTTCTAATATTCTTTGAACATAATTAATTCCCGCAAGTTTATCAGGATTATTTAAGCCATTAAATATGGTGGTACCATGGAGTGCCGCCCATGTGTGAAAAACCGGACATGGAGGACATACCTTCAGATCCATAGCAGCGGCTTTCTCTAATGAAGCAATACCCGAAAACTTTAAACTTTCAGCCATATTTATCCAGGACTCTTCATCAATTGAATCAAAATAAGTTGGATCCAAATTGAAGACTATATTTTTTGCAAGCTGGATGTAATAAGTATCCTCATCGTTTTCGGTCGGAACCAAAGCAACACATCTTGATGAAAGCTCCTTATTCTCAACATTATTTTCTGCGCGTCCTACTGTGTTTGGAAGATACTTCCTATCATCAGCTCTATTTTTGAACAGTCTGTCCGCTTCCGTTTCGGAGTGTGGTGGGGGATATATCCCTGGAAACAGGTTCGGATTAACTGCTTGATCCATGTCCTTATTCCTTTTTCATTAATCATTCATTTTTATTCCAAAGTGCGAACGAGTCATATACGCACACTGCAAGCCATTAAGTTTGGCTTTTACACGTAACTCTCCGTCATCTCATAGATCAACCCTATTTGATTTTCTGAGCGACAGATTTCAGTGATCCACTAGATGACCTTGTCGAGTAATTTGGCGACAAGGATTTTTTCTGATTGACTCACAAGCAAACAGAATCCAGCTTCACTTTGCTTTTCCTTTGCTTCCTCTGTTTCGTCGGGTACTCTGCCAGCAATGATGCGTTGTAATCAATCTACGAGATTGTGTAAGTCCTACTGTGCCTCTTCGATTTCCCGCTGGGCGTCGTCCATCAGACTGGTCTCGGAAACATCAATAATGCGTTGTAAACGAGCTCTGTCATAAGAACAATCATATGTCCGTCTCATTACCAGCATGTTATTCAGTTCCTGCCTGGCGTCGTCCGTCAGACTTGCCCTGGCATCCCGAATAATGCGTAGCAATCGATCCGCATCATGCCAATTCCTCTTGTTCGCGCTATCTATCAGCATGTTGCTCAGTACCTCCCGGGCGTCCTCCATCAGGCGGGTCTCAGTGTCCCGAATCATACCCAGTAAACGACCTACACTATTCCAATCCCAGCGTTTCCGGGCCTCAACCAGCATGTTACCCAGTACCTGCCGGGGTTCGTTCGTGAGACTTACCTTGGCATCCCGAATAATGCGTACTAAACGATCTGCGTCATTCCAATCCCTATTAATCAGGGCCTCTGTCAGCTCATAACTCAGTTCTTCGCGGCCTTCTTGCATCCCCCTTACCACAGTCCCCTGATCACTGAGTGGTTGTGGTCCTTGAGGAAGCAGGGTATCAATCTGCCTTGCCGGATTTGTTGTTGTCTCTGTTCTTTGGGTAGTCGCAGCGAAGGCACTGGCAGAAGCCGTTTGTGAGGAACGGGTATCCGCAGGCTCGTTATAGGAATCGGGTAAGTCCTTCTGTGCCTTTTCGATTTCCCGCTGGGCGTCGTCCATCAGACTGGTCTCGGAATTCTCAATAATGCGTCGTAAACGAGCTCTGTCATAAGAAGAATAATATTTCCGGCTATTTACCAGCATGTTATTCAGTTCCTGCCTGACGTCGTCCGTCAGACTTGCCCTGGCATCCCGGATAATACCTAGCAAACGATCCGCATCACGCCAATTCCTCATTTTCGCGCTGTCTATCAGCATGTTGCTCAGTACCTCCCGGTCGTCGTCCATCAGACGAGTCCCAGTGTCCTGAATCATGCCCAGTAAATGATTTACACTAACCCAATCCCAACGTTTCCGGGCCTCTATCAGCATGTTACCCAATACCAGCCGGGGTTCGTTCGTGAGGCTTACCTTGGCATCCCCAATAATGCGTACTAAACGATCTGTTTCACCCCAATCGCTATTAAGCAGGGCTTCTGTCAGCTCATAACTCAGTTCTTTGGGGTCTTCTTGCATCCCCGTTGCCCCAGTGCCCTGATCACTGGATTCAGGAGCCAATATTACTGTTAACTCAGGCAAGTCTTCTCTACATAGCGGGCAGGTTGACCTTTCCTCAAGTGGAGTATGTTGAAACAACCGCTGCATACAATCTCTGTGAATTTTATTGTTACAACATGGAATGAGAGTCACACCTCTGCCAAACACGTGCTGACATATACAGCACCTGCCGCCCGCTTCAGCAGGCTGGCTGTTTTGAGAATGATTAACTGAGTTACCTGAATTATTTATGCTATCCATTATTAAAACTTCCCTGAAAATTTGTTTAAACCGAATGATTTGACCACCAGTCTTCAGGAAAGTTCCATGTCGGCCTGCCCGTGGGAGAGCATCAAACTCCTCCTTTGAGAACAGATAGTTCCGGATCTCATTTAAATACAAGATCTGGAGAACAACCACGATGAAGAAACTACCGCTCGCATCCAAAACAATAATGTGTGCAGCCTGTTAGCAGGCTGTGTCACTGAGCGATCGTGACATGTGTGCATTTCAACAATGACTGCAGGAGCGCCAGACTTTGTACTTATTTACTCTGGCGAGTGAAAAGAGAATGAAACCTTTTTGATTTTCTGAGTTACCCCTTTCAGTGTTCCGCTGGTTGACCTTGTCGGGCAGGTTGGCGGCAAGGATTTTTTTGATTGACTACACGAGCAAACGGAATCCAGCTTCACTGTGCTTTTTGTGCTTTTCCTCCGTTTCGTCGGATACTCTGCCCTCAATAATTCGCTGTAATCGCTCTGCGTTATTGTGAAAATTATTCCTTACCTCCCATGCCAGCATGTTATTCAGTGTCTGCTCGGCTTCTTCCGTTCGCGTTGTCCCGGTATCCTGAATAGTAAGTTGTACTCGATCTGCGCTATCCCAACGGTTATTTACGTCCAGACCGGAGAGTCGCTTGCACTTATTGCTTGAATCTGGCCCTCCGGCTACCCTATTTAGGCGTAAATTTATTGATGTGGTTTAGCTTCAGGTAGTGCAGGTGCGGCAGAATCATTATTAATTGATTCTTGTGCGGTAGAATCAATATTAACTGATTCCTGTGCGGTAGAATTAATATCAATTGATTCCTGTGCGGCAGGATCAATATTAATTGATTCCTGTGCGATAGAATCACTATTAATTGATTCTTGACTTTCTTCTATTTCAATCTGCTCTTCCGGGCAAGATCTCAATATCTTAATAATATTAATTTGATTGTGTGTATCATTATTGCTAGGAGTATAAACAGTTTCATTAAACTGATTTTCACTTATTACAGAATAAGGGTAAGGTTTATATTTTTTTTGAAAATGCACTAAAAAACTTTTCGCTTCAAGTTTATTTGTTTCTTTTGGGATGGCTTCACCTGAATCGCTTTCTTTACTTTCATATCTGGCAGTTAAAACATTGTAATCTCTAAAAACAATAATTCCATTTGAGACAAACAAGGCATTAGCTTTCATTGGCTGTCTTAAGTGCTCATATTGATAATAAATTTCATATTGGCATGAAATATTGAACGGTTCCCGATCAAAAGCACCTAATCTCACACTATCAGCTAAAGCTGTGACCGTTAAGAAATAGGTAGCGATTAGAAGGTTATTTGGTTGCATGTCATAGCCTTTTGAGTTAGGAAAACAAATAAAGACTATGACAGTCTAAAATAAATTTTTTGTTTTCCTATATCTAATATCAAAATAAATTTTTTGCTTTATATAACTGATAATAATACTGCTGCTTTTACGGCTAACGAGCCTTTAGAAAAACCATCTCTAAGGCGTACGCCCGGCATGGTCATCAACCTGTGGGTGAAAGTCCCCTGTGGGTCTGCCAGCATCGGATCTTGCGCCTGGCCAACCGATGATATCCACTAGCTTAAGGCAAGTGCAATCCCGTGAGGGGTTTTGCGCAGGCAGTCAGACCGCAAAAGTTCGAGCCGACGGAGACTGGGAGTCCCTCAGAATTGGTATTGAGTCATAACAGTGATCCGCTTGCTGTCCTTGTCGAAAGGGTTACATTATCAGACATAACCCAGCTTCACTTTGCGCTTCCTCCATTTCATCCGGTACATTGGCGCTGTTGATGCGCTCTAATCGCTCCTGGTCATCAATAGAGTTTTTGCTTTTATCCGTTGTCAGCATTTGAAACAGTAACTGCAGTACTTTTTGCGACCGACACGCGCGGATGCCCTGAATAATGCATTGCAAACGATCCGCGTTATCCCAATCCCTGCGATTCAGGGCTTCTATCAGCTTGTTATTCAGCTTCTTCATGAGTTCGTGCGTCGGCTCAGCCCCGATGCCCTGAATAATACGTTTTAAACGACCTGCTTCAGCCCAGGTACCACTATCCAGAACCTCTATAAGCTTGTTACTCAGTTCCCGCCGGGCTCGTTCCACCAGCATCACCCCAGTGTTCTGAATACTAAGCTGTATACCTTCTGCTTTATCCCAGTCGTTATTTTTTAAGGCTGATACCAGCTCATAACTCATTACCCACCGGGATTTTGGCGTCTGCATTGTCCCGGTTCCCTGCATACTGTGTTGTGATTGCGATAGATCAGGCAGATCCACCCTGCATACCGGACAGGCTGTTCTTGCTCCTAGTGGAGTATTTGCAAAAAGCCTCTGGAGACAGTCTCTGTCCATTTCATTCCAACAACAGGGAGTGACAGCAGTCACCGACCTGCATAGATCTAAACATATAGGGCATACCCCACCTGCTTGAGCAGGTTGGCTGCCTGGAAAATAGAAAGCCGGGTTTGAGCTTATCATAATAAATCCTCCATGACTTTTTTGATCAGATAAAGAGCGAACAAGTCATGCGCGCGCTCTGCAAGCCATTTTTTACAGGCTTGGTCATGCCTGCAAAAGACTGCCTTGATTCTGAATTCTCCTGACAAGCCAAGGCATAACAGGGCATGTTTACACTGTACTTATTTACTTAGATAGCAATTAATTAATTTTGTTCCCGATTGTTTTATTCCGAATTGTTATCTTCCTGTGAGAAATGCTTTCAAGTGCAGCCCTGATGTCGGCTTGCGTTCTGGCTCATTTTTGTTCCCGGTAAGTAGTATCAAGACAAATGACCCAGCCACCTTCTTCAGGAACCATCCAGTCGACGATCATTCTGGCAATACCGTCAAGCCTCATACCACTTCTGATGAAGAAGCTTGAGACGTTTTCGCCTGAAATCGATCTCAGGGCAGTGTCCCACGATATGGACAACGCGAGGGAGCTTGACCAAACCCATCTGAATGAGACCAATAAAAATTATCAGCACAATAAGGCCAGGACGGTATTGGTGCCAACCAAGGAGGGATTGTTCTGACCGAAATCTTTGTCTCGAAATTATCCCCTATAAAGTGCGATCGCCTAATGGAATATTCAAGGACGGTGGTTATCAGAAAAAAATACTATCGGGGTTTACACCAACGACTCATAAATCGAATCCAAATCAACGCTGCTTACAAACTCTTCGGCAATGTTTG
>NZ_JAHHPN010000245.1:0-18538 GCF_024606325.1 Endozoicomonas sp. ONNA1 | reverse complement strand
GCGCTTGACAGGTTCCAGTTGATCAATAATTTCCATGGCTCGTAGACTTTATCGACGGGAATTTCCCCTGCCACTATACTGCAGAAAAGACAGTTCATTAATTGACCTCCAAGCCTAAAAGTCGAAAAACCGGCCTAAGCCTAACACCTGCTTCTTCAGCCCGATAGATCGCTGACGCAACGTCTGCCTGAATTTGACAGGTTCAGGTCGTCGCCCTTCGGGTGGTTTGCAAAAATTCAGGCAGAAAGTGTACTACTCAATCCGATCTTCCCAAAGCATCGTGGAACCCACGACAGCAGCCGGCATGATCAGTAAATTAATAAAGGGAATCAGCATAACCAGCGTGACGGTTGCACCAAAGCCCCAGACATAATTTCGATCCTGCTTTAGACGATCCAGCATGTCATTAAACGACACTCCTCTATTGTCTGCAGCATAGTCACAGTATTGGATCGACATCATCCAGCTATTGAACATAAACCAGAGCACAGGAGTGATCAGATTCACCACAGGGATAAAGGACAAAATCAAAAGAATCACAGCCTTGGGCAGGTAGTAGATCAGCTTTCTGATCTCCCGACCTATGGCTCTGGGCAACAGGGTCAGCCAGTCTTTCAACTCGTATTCGGGCAGGTCTGACTTACCATGAAGGTTCTGAACTTTCTCGGCAAGAAGGCCATTGAAGGGTGATGCAATAAAATTCCCGACGATGGTAAAGGTAAAGAAGACGACACCCAACATGGCCAGAAATAAAAGTGGCCAGAGCAAAAATTCAAGGAAAGATAGCCAGCTGGGCAGCCAGTTAAGCAACGACTCCATCAGCACACTCATTTGCTCAAGACCGAGATAGATCAGAAAGCTGAACACCAGAATATTAACGGTCAGTGGAATCAATACATACCAGCGGATAGCCGGATCTGGAAGATAGGATATACCCTTGAAAAAATAGCCGAGTCCACTTCCCGGCACAGGCGTTGGCATAGCAAAATTCCTATTATTGATGTTGCACACCAGCTGACGACAGATAGTCAGCTTGATAGTAAATACAAACCGATCGCTGAAGAGATTCTGGTTCTCGTCAGCGCAAGCCGTTATTATTCACCCAGTTTAACGAATTATGAATCCCTTACTATCAGAGATTTTTTCTGTCTCTGACAGACATTCCCGTTCAAGGAGTAAAATGTGAGTGAAGCCAAGCACGTCCCGCTACTGATTTTGGGTTCCGGTCCTGCAGGATACACTGCTGCAGTGTACGCTGCCCGGGCAAACCTGAAGCCGGTTATGATCACTGGTATGCAACAGGGCGGGCAGTTGACCACCACTACAGACGTGGACAACTGGCCAGGAGGCCCCGAAGGTCTTCAAGGCCCCGGCCTGATGGAAGACATGCGCGTTCATGCAGAACGCTTTGGTACCGAAATCATATTTGATCATATCGAAGAGGTCGATCTGAGCAGGAAACCTTACACCCTGAAAGGCACCGATACTTACACCTGTGACGCCCTGATTATCAGCACCGGTGCCAGCGCCCGTTACCTGGGTCTGAACAGCGAAGAAGCCTTCAAGGGCAAGGGCGTATCCGCCTGTGCTACCTGTGATGGATTCTTCTACAAAAACAAGGACGTAGTGGTTGTGGGTGGCGGTAACACCGCTGTTGAGGAAGCTCTCTATCTTTCTAACATTGCTAAAAAAGTCACTCTGATTCACCGTCGTCAGGGTTTCCGTGCAGAAAAAATTCTGCTGGACAAGATGATGGAGCGTGCAGAAAACGGCAACATGGAACTGGCTCTCGACTCTACTCTGGATGAGGTACTGGGTGACGACATGGGCGTGACTGGCGTTCGCATCAGGAATGTAAACACAGGCGAGCTTCGTGAAATCAGCGCCGAAGGCTGTTTTATTGCCATCGGTCACACACCGAACACCGGTATCTTTGAAGGTCAGCTGGAAATGAAAGACGGCTACATCAAGGTCAACGGCGGCCCGGAAGGCAATGCGACACTGACTTCTAAAGAAGGTGTATTTGCTGCGGGTGACGTTATGGATCATGTTTACCGTCAGGCTATTACTTCCGCCGGCACCGGCTGCATGGCGGCTCTGGACGCAGAAAAATATCTGGACTCTCTGTCCTGACCAAACTGCCCAGCTATTGAGACAGCCTCTGTTGCAGGGCTTTCAAAAATTTTCAGAGCGATCAAAGGGTCAAGAAGCTTTCTGACTACTCACCGCCTCTTGGGCTTCAGATGTTATCCTGAAGTCTTCAGACAAGGTGCCTTTCTCATCCGAAGCGGTTGTCTTAGGTGCGTAGTCCAGCGGTTGCTCCAACGGCTTTGGACGCTCGCTACGGCGCTTTGGAATCTGCCCCGACAGCAAGGCAGTGCTGCTGATCAGAGAATCACTGAGCTTGTTCTTGACATTGTCATCGTCACACAGTGATTCGGCTCCGTTAGCCATATGCTCGTGGACATCTTTATAACTGTCCGTCAGTTTGTTGATCAGGTGCGCCGTTGTATTAAAATGATCGGCCACGCTATCTTGGTACTGTTTAAATTCAGCCTCCAGCTCTACCAGCTGAGCTTCCATTTTGCCTCGATCTGAACGAGGGCCTGCCAGTAAATGGTACAAAAGTACACCACCGACTATTCCCGCTAAAAATGCCAAACTGCCTACAAACCAAAGTACATTCACATTTTCCACAGCATCGCCTCATTGGGTGGAACATTTCACGTCCCTTATTGATGTCAAAGTTATAATCTTTTATGCGCAAAGTATAGAGCGGTTGTGTAACATCCGGATGCCAAAACATACCTTGTCCTGCTAAAGCAGGAAGGTTACATTGTGCTCCTTTATTCCAGCCTTTTGTAATAAAGAGAGTACATCGCATGCCAGCCGATATAGGGGTGAGCCTTTACTGTTTCATCAACTATTGATACGAACCCCGTCAACGATGGATAGAGTGAAATAACAACTGAATGACCAGCATGACCCCGGAATCTCGTTACCAGCAGGACTTAAAGAAAGACAGCTTCAGCCATGACCCGGCTCAGGAAGCAGCGGTTCAGCATCTCCAGCGTCTTTTTGATCAACTGACGGCTGTCACTCCCCGCACCTCTCTGCTCAAACGCATCAACCCTTTTGCCGACAAAGAAACCCACACCGCTCGTGGACTCTATTTCTGGGGAGGCGTTGGCCGGGGTAAAACCTATCTGATGGACACCTTTTACGACTGCCTGCCGTTCCCCGAGAAAAAGCGCATGCACTTCCACCACTTCATGCGATGGGTTCATGGTGAATTGAAAAATCTGTCCGGAGAAAAGAACCCTCTGGATAAAGTGGCAGAAATACTGGCTGCTGAAACCCGGGTAATCTGCTTTGACGAGTTTTTTGTCTCTGACATCACCGACGCCATGCTTTTAGGTGGTCTCTTTGAGCAACTCTTTCAGAGAGGCATTACACTGGTAGCCACTTCCAACGTGGTACCCGATGAGCTCTACAAAGACGGTTTGCAAAGAATCCGTTTCCTGCCAGCCATTGCTCAGATAAAGGAGCATACTCTGGTGGTCAACGTTGATGGCGGCACGGACTATCGCCTCCGCCTCCTGGAAAAAGCAGACACTTACCACAGTCCATTAGGAACGGAAGCCGATCGACATCTGCAGAAAACATTCAATGACCTGGCACCGGATATCAGCCACTGCCGGGAAGCCGAGATCATTGAGATAGCGGGCAGATTGATCAACAGCAAGCGCACCTGCGAAGACATAGGCTGGTTCAGTTTCGCGACACTCTGTGATGGTCCAAGAAGCCAGAACGACTACATAGAACTGGCCTGTCTTTACCAGACAGTCATTCTGGAAAATGTACCACAAATGGGCGAAAAGAAAGACGATCAGGCCAGGCGCTTTATCAATCTGGTGGACGAGTTCTATGACCGCAACGTTAAACTCATCCTGACCGCCGAATCTCCCCTATCAGAACTTTACACCTCCGGCAAGCTGAACTTTGAGTTCCAGCGCACCATCAGTCGTCTACAAGAGATGCAATCCAGAGAATACCTGTCACAACCTCACGACCCAATCCTGTCATAAAACACAGGGTTGGGCTCAAACGAGCCAGTTCCCAGAGTCACGTATTTTGAGCCTGAATACAATTCAGGCAAAACTGCCATGCATAACTGAGCAACCAAACTATACTCCCTCCCGGAAACTCATCGGAAAACCTACTGAGGCAACGTTTTGCAGGCAGCCATTCATGCTCTCCTCTATGGCAATTGGAATGCGTTCATGACAGGACAGCTATGGCATGAGGGATTTCGTAAATTTAATCCGATATAGCAATACGTCAGTTGTCCACCTTTTTTACGGGTGCTTTTCACAGGTGCATTGTGCGAGCTTTTGACAGGTGTCACTGCCTGCTCCCCGAAAAGCGGCCCGGGGTGTCCGTGGATATTGATTACTTATTGTTGGGTTAAGGCTTGATTTATATCATCCAGGGGAAGACATGTAGTGAGTGAATTATCTACAACCCAGTCTATCGATAGCAAATCGACTACCAGAAAAAAATCACCCTTTGTGCCAAAAAAGTTACTGGTTCCTTTTGTAATGATAACCAGTTGTTTTGCCTTATGGGGACTGGCACATAACATGACCGATGTACTCATTGCCCAGTTCCGTAAGGTCTTCATCTTAAACGATGCTCAATCCAGTCTTGTTCAGATGGCTTTCTACGGTGCTTACTTCTGCCTGGCTCTTCCTGCTGCTGTCTACATTAAAAAGTTTTCTTACAAATCCGGTGTACTGCTTGGGCTGGGTCTGTTTGCGTTCGGTGCATTGCTGTTTTATCCCGCCAGCCAGACTATGCAGTATTCCCACTTTCTGGCAGCTCTGTTTGTATTGGCTGGCGGGCTATCCATCCTGGAAACCAGTGCCAACCCATACATTATTTCTATGGGACCACAGGACACCGCCACCCAGAGATTGAACCTTGCCCAGTCCTTCAATCCTTTAGGTTCAGTTGCCGGAGTCCTGATCGGGAAATTCTATATCCTGAGCCAGCTGAATCCGGCTTCAGACGCGGAGCGCGGTGCCATGGCGACTACGCAGCTGAAAGCTATCCAGTCCCAGGAATTAATGGCTGTTATGGTGCCATACATAATGACGGCTGCCGTCATTCTGGGAGTCTGGCTCTCTATAGTGCTTTGTAGAATGCCAAAAGCGGTGGATGCCTCTGAAGCATACAGCTATTCAAAATCCTTTGCTCGCCTCTTTAGAAAGAAAGTATTTGTCCGCGGGGTACTTGGTCAGTTTCTTTACATGGGAGCACAAATTGGCTGCTGGTCATGGACGATCCGTTATGTCATGAATAATATTGGAGGTAACGAGGCAGAAGCTTCGACCTATTACCTTTATTCAATCCTCTTATTCAGTAGCAGCCGCTTCCTTTGTACCTCTCTAATGCGCTACATCGAACCTGCGAAGTTGCTGGGGGGGCTTGCCACGGTCGCGGCTGTTATGACTGTCGTTGTAATGATGAGCGATGGCTATGCTGGTATTTATGCTCTGGTGGTTATCTCTGGCTGCATGTCGTTGATGTTCCCTACCATTTATGGCCTTTCTGTGAATGGCCTGGGCAAAGACACTCAGCTAGGCGGCAGCTGCCTGATTATGGCCATTCTTGGTGGCGCTGTGCTCACCGCAATGATGGGGTGGATTTCAGATATGACAGAAATTAGTTTGGCCTTTATTATTCCATTGATCGGATTTACTTACCTGACATGGTTTGGCCTTAAGGGGAGCAAAGCCTGATTTCATGATGAAAACCTTCTGGCAGGTCGGCATTGCTGCACCTGCCAGTTTGTTCAAACTTAGCAAAGAACTACCCTGCGATCCCGTATCGTTTTTGCAGCAGGTTCATGAATCTGACGAATAATATACCTCACAGCACTCTGTAACTTTTTCACCCGTTTGACTGGATAGAAGCAGTAGACTTCTCCTTGCTCTCTTTTCAATGTGATTCGGGTTGTGGCTGGAATGTGCCAGTATATGAAGCGCTGTCTGACCGTATACACGGAAGAATCTCCTGTGAGAGGGAAGGCGTCCCTTCCAATGCTACAGGCATTCCATTTTCTGCGGTTAAGAGCAATATTAGTCTAATCCATCTCGGGAAAGTTCCCAACAAAATGCACCAGGATTATTTATTCTTCCGGTGCTCCCGAATCTGATCGTAGGCCGCCTGAATTTCCTGAGTTCTCTGCTTGGCGACTTCCATCATTTCTTCCGGCAAACCTTTGGCCACAAGCTTGTCAGGATGGTGCTGACTCATCAGCTTCCGATAGGCTCTTTTCACTTCACTGTCCGTTGCGGAAGACTCAACACCCAGCACTTCATAAGCCTTGGAAAGGGTTTGCCCACTATCCGGACGCGCCCAGCCCCCCCCTTGCCGGCCTCCGGCATGATAATAAGCTCTCTGAGCCTGAAACCTTTTATGAAGCAGCTCAAAACTGATTTGGCTGATACCCAGTTGATCACATAACTGCTTGAATACAGCTCTCTCAGCCTGTGTCAGGCTGCCATCGGCGTAGGCTGCCTGCAGCTGAATTTCAAGAAACAGGGGAAGCAAGGTACTCGAGCCAGCGACCCTGCGAAACTCAGCCAGAGCTGCACTGATATCTGCCGAAGGCTGTTTACCCTGATTAAAGAGATTGATCGCGGCCTCACGTTGATCCGGTGACAGGCGCATCTGATTCATAATGGCTGATGCCATTTCAATCTCATCCTCACTGACTCGCCCGTCAGCCTTGGCCAGCTTGCCCATCACCAGAAAAGTGGCCTGGAAGAACGCACTCTGAGCCCTCTGACGATTGAAAGACCCACGGGGCCCGCCCCCCTGTTGATTGGGATTAATGTAATTCCGGTTTATCCAGGCGCCCAGTATGCCACCAAATAGCGCTCCGAAATGCCCTCCAAACACAAAACCGATGAATACACCGATCAGAATTGCTGTCATGTTGCCCTGCTCTGATTTAAATGTTCTTCCAGACTCTGCAAACGTTCCACTGTGCCGACATCGGTCCAGAGTCCGCAATAATGTTCGCCCGTAACTTTGCCCGAGGCCATCGCATCAATCAACAGAGGTGCCAGCTTGAAAGCCCCGGATTTACAATGTGCAAAGAGTTCTGGTGACAACACACTCAATCCACTGAAAGTCAGCTTGTTTTGACCGTCCGCCTGAACCCGCCCATGACTATCCAGGGCAAAGTCTCCGGTTTCCTTGAAGTCAGGATTATCCACCAGTACCAGATGAGCCAGACCTCTGGGTGAATCTGGCAGAGACTGGAAAGCATAGTCGGTATAGACATCACCATTGACCAAAAAGAAAGGATCATCACCCAAAAGACGCAGCGCCTTGAAAACACCACCACCGGTTTCCAGAGGCTCAGGTTCCGCTGAATATTCAATATTCAGCCCCCAATGACTGCCATTACCCAAGGCTGCAACCAGTTTTTCTCCCAGCCAGGCATGATTGATCACTATATCTTTGAAGCCAGCCTCTGAAAGGTTTTCCAGATGATGTACTATCAGGGGTTTACCGCCCACTTCTACCAGTGGCTTGGGTTTTTCCAAAGTCAGTGGTCTCAGCCTCGTTCCCAGGCCGGCAGCCAGAATCATTGCTTTCATTGTTCAGTCTCTTTCCGTGTAGATGCAATGCAATCATCAAGAATCGGTGCCACAGACTGCCTGAGCCATTTGGCATGATAAGCCAGCTCTTCGTAACGTTCACAGACATCCAGAACATAGGCAAAGGTCGCTGGAATCTCCCGCAGGTACCGGGGCTTGTTATCCCTGAGCCAAAGCCGGGAGAATATTCCGAGACACTTGAGATGTCGCTGCAGTCCTATCCAGTCAAACCATTTGAGGCAGGTTTCAAAGCTCACTTCCTTCAGCCGGGGGTGAGACTTGATAAACAACCTCAACCAACTCTCCACCTTGTGCCTCGGCCAGCTGATATAACAATCTTTCAACAAAGAAACAGCGTCATACAATATTGGGCCGTGGAGGGCTCCCTGAAAATCAATGACCCCGAGTTTTCCTTCGGAAAGCACCATCAGGTTTCTGGAATGAAAGTCACGATGAACAACCCCTTTAGGTTGTTGCAGTGCTGCCTCGGTAAGCAGTTCAAACAGCCGGTCA
This sequence comes from Endozoicomonas sp. ONNA1, assembly GCF_024606325.1. Classification (NCBI taxonomy): domain Bacteria; kingdom Pseudomonadati; phylum Pseudomonadota; class Gammaproteobacteria; order Oceanospirillales; family Endozoicomonadaceae; genus Endozoicomonas; species Endozoicomonas sp. ONNA1. Next base: position 10,349 of record NZ_JAHHPN010000245.1, on the reverse strand, counting down.
AGCTGATTGTTGGAGCGACTTTCGACCTCCAGCCTCAGCAGTTCTTTCAAAAACCAATGGGAGTAGATGTCCAGCTCTGTCATCAACAGCTCACGACTGTAAGGAGGCAGAGCATCAGGCTCGCACTTCTGGATTTGCAGAATAACATCCAGAGCTTTGCCATAAAGCTCATCAACAGTATTGTCGTTCAGGGCCTGAAGCAACAGAGTATCGCCGAAGTCATCCACCAACATAAAGCCTGACTGATAATCGACTGAGTGCACATCCGGCACACAAACGCCCTGGGCCTTGAGCAAACCAGCAATTGAGACAAAAGCATGGGAATCTTCAGTTTCTGGCGGGGCATCCACTGCCAGCAATGTACCTTCAGGAACCTGAAGTCGATAATAATTCCTGAAGCCGGCATCACCACCCACAGGACTCATCTGGCCGTCCCGGTCGAGTAACGCCTGACCCGGTGTTAAAGCCTTATACGCCCATTGTTTCAATTGCTGAAGGCGGTCGTTAGGAGAGGGTGTCACTTGCTTTACATATCCTGTGTTGATTGAGCGGTCACCTTCAGACTCATAGAGTCACTTGCTCATATACCTTTTAATCATGGCTATCTATGCAATATTCGGGCTGAACGACGGAAGGTTTAACATCAAAGTGTTGAAATGTATTGCACTGAAAGACAGAGTAACACAGACTAGTAAGGGTAATATAACGGACCCCACTGATTGTTCACTGCGTGAACAATCAGGCTCAGTAACAAATTGTGAACAAGCTATGGAATGCCGAGTCTTCAGGCGGAAGGTAAAAAAACAAAAGAAGCGCCATTTAGCACACTATTCAGAGGGAATTCAGGTATTATCCTCCACTGCAACACCATGAACCGAAATCACCGTCTTCCTGAAACACTCAGCCGGACACTCGCTCATGGCAAAAAGCAGATGTTCGCTCTACGATTTTCAGAGGTCTGCCGGTCTCAGGCAGGCTTGTGATCTGAACCTTCATGTTTTCGGAACAGCTGGCGATCATGACAACCACACATAAGGCCCGAACCACTGCTGTACAGATGTCCTTATTAGTAGAAAATGCTGCCTCCGACAGCAGGATGTGTAACAAGGTTCTCTGTGCGCATGCCAGAGCAGATTTAAACAGCCATCGACCATGGTCTAACGCTTTCTCCCGACCCGACTTAATTTGGAGTTGTGAAAAAAAGCGTCAAACCGTGGTAATAAGAACGGCACGGGATAATTGATCTCATGGAGAAATACCCTCTACCTTTCAAACCAGCGACATTAACACTGGCGATTGCTACTGTGCTGCTTGCCAGCCAACCGGCCGCCCGGGTTTATGGCGAATCCACCCTGTCGCCTAATGATCAGTGGAACTGTAAAGCCAGCTCTGATGGTGCCGGCTGGCAGTGTTCCGCCGAGCCAATAAAGCCAGGTGTGATGAATCGGGCTTCTCGCCCCATTGCCCCGCCAGTCACCCAATCCGCCCGAAACAAAGCCAGCGGTCAAACGGTGACTGTCGCTACCGGCCATCGCCGCGCAAACCTTCGGGAAAGGCTTGACTGGGTGCCCAAATCCCAGCTCAACGAGAATGAACAGAAAGCACTGGATCAGGCAACGCCCTGGTGCACAGGTGACTATTCAGAGCCTGCCCGTCCCGGTAAAAACTTCACGGGCAACTCTGATACAGCACCTATCGTTGCCGAGTCCGATGAATCCTCTTTTGGCCAGAATGACATAGGCACTCTTACCGGCAACGTTTCTATCAGACAGGGCAACCGTCAAATCCAGAGCGATACTGCGAGAATGAATCGCGCTACCAACCATGCCGAATTCGAAGGCAACGTGGTTTATCGTGAGCCCGGTACTCTGTTGGTCGGTGATTACGGTGATATGCTGCTCGATACTGGCCGGGCTACCATCAAGAATGCCAGCTACGCCATGCATGAGGCCCATGCCAGAGGGAGTTCCAAAGAAATCATTCGGAACGAGGACTCTACCCTGGTTCTCGAAGATGCCTCCTACACCACCTGCCGCCCCGGTGATGAAAGCTGGCTGCTAACAGGCAAGAATGTCACCCTGGATCGCAATACTGGTTATGGTACGGCACGTGACGCTGTTATCCGAGTTGGAGGGTTGCCGATTTTCTATACGCCCTACATGTATTTCCCGATTGATGATCGCCGCCAATCCGGCTTTCTCTACCCGACAATAGCCTCTGACAGTGATAATGGCCTGGACTTTACCCTGCCCTATTACTGGAATATTGCTCCTGATTACGACGCCACCATTACTCCTCGCATTATCTCCAAACGAGGCCTGCTGCTAGAAAATGAATTCCGCTACATGAATGAAAGCGGTGAAGGTGAAGTTGGTATTGCTGGCCTGACTAACAAGGACAAGCTGGAAAAAGAAAATCCTTATTACGATCAGGAGCGCTGGCTGGCCAGTGTGCGATATAAGCAGCGTTTTTCTGAGCGCTGGACGGCAGAACTCGACTATGCCGATGCCAGTGACAAAAACTACATCGAGGACTTTGGCACCCATTTAAAGCTGTCCAGCTCCAGTCCACTGAACCAGATGGCAGGTACCCGATATCTGGGTGGCAATGCCTACAACAACTGGACCTTCAGCCTGAATGCTCACCAGTTCAAAAATATGAGTCAGACGTCTGATGACCCATATAACAAGCTTCCACAGCTGGTCTTCAGCGGCAACTGGCAGGCAGGTGAAACATTGCAGGTTAATTATCTGGCGGATTACACTCAGTTCAGTCGGGCCGAAGACTGGCGCTTTGTGAGAGAAATTCAGCACCCGGACTTCGATGACCCTGATATCAGAGAAAGCGTTTACGATGAGGGCTTTGGTATCAAAAAAGCCGAAGGGGGTCGGGCTTATGGACAGGCGGGTATCAGCTATCCAATGCAGACAATGTGGGGCTTCCTGACACCTGAAGTGAAGGTTCGGAGTGTAAACTACAGCCTGAATAATTTGAGCCAGCAGGAAGTCATGGAAGATCTCCGTAACTCCTACATTGACCGAACGTTTAACGATAGCGACTTCACAAAGTCACCAAACACCAGTGCTGGCTCCTTTAGTCTTGATGGTGGCCTCTATTTTGAGCGCTTTACCGACTTGTTCGGCACCGACTTTACACACACTCTGGAACCCAGAGCCAAGTATCTTTATGTGCCTTATGTCGAGAATCAGGAGTACAACCCGATTTTTGACACAGCCGCCATGGGCTTCACCTACGGTTCTCTGTGGCTGGATAACCGCTTCAGTGGCTATGATCGTATTGGCGATGCCAACCAGCTCTCTCTGGGTGTAACGACCCGTCTCATTGAAGACGACGGCTTTGAAAGAATGCGCTTTGGTATCGGTCAAATTGTCTACTTCAAAGATCGCGAGGTATACATCGCCAGCAACCTCGGGCAGGCAGGCAAACCACCTGAGGATGTAGACGAAAACCTTGACGCTATCGATGCAAGGCTCAGGAACGAACTGACCGAACCAACGTCGCCCCTGGCATCGGAATTCATCTACAATTTCAATCGCACAATGAGCCTGAGGCAGGATTTCTCCTGGAATACCAACGAGAATCGTCTGGACAACTATGGTCTTTACTATCGCTGGCAGCCTGAACAGCGTAAGACTCTGAACCTCGGTTTCCGTTTCAGGGATCAGGTTGATCGGTATGTTCAAGACAAAGATGGACAAAATATTCAGATTGGCACCGACCAGAATGGCAATCCAATCTTTGAAACTGCTGATAACAACCTGAAACAAACCGATCTGTCTTTTGCCTGGCCGATTCCTTCGACCACCCACTGGGTAGGCTTGGGACGCTGGCAATATGATTTAACCAACAAAAGGAACCTTGAGAGCCTTGCGGGTGTCGAATACAACAGTTGCTGTTATCAGGTTCGGTTTTTCTGGCGTTCATGGATCGAAACAGACGATAATATCGACCACCCTGATCCGAAGAGCGGTGTTTTCTTCCAGTTCATCCTTCGTGGACTGGGTAATATAACCGGTAGCTCCGGAACGGAATACTTGCAAGGTATCCAAGGTTACGAGATTCACGAGAAGTAATGATGACGGGATTGAAGAATCTATTCTTTGCCGCCTGCTGCGCCCTTGCAGCAGTCGGTGGTACGGCCAACGCCAAGCCCGTACCACTGGATCGCATTGTTGCCATTGTCGACAAAGACGTGGTAATGGAGAGCGAATTGAACAACCGTATTGAAGCTGTGCAGCGACAGCTGAACAGCCGAAGTATCCCCATGCCACCAGACAACATCCTCAAGAAGCAGGTACTTGACCAGCTGATTCTTGAAAACCTGCAACTGCAGATGGGTCAGCGTGGTGGAATCCGCGTTGATGACTGGACGTTAAATGACGCTATCAGCAAAATCGCCAAGCGCAATGGTATGACCGTTGAGGCGTTCCGAAAAAATCTTGAATCAGACGGCCTGTCATACGCCGATGCCCGGGAAGAAATCCGACGCGAGATGGTTATTAACCGCGTGCGTCAGCGCCAGATTGCTGAACGCATTCAGATCAGCGAGCAGGAAGTGAATAATTTCCTCAAGTCGCCGGAAGGTCAGGCCAGCATGCAGACTGAATATCGTCTGGGTCATATTATGATTGCCACACCGGATAACCCATCACCTGATCAGGTGCGGGAAGCCGAAAAGAAGGCCAACAATATTGCTATTCAGCTTGATAGAGGTGCCAACTTTGCCGAAATGGCGCTCACCTACTCCAGCGGCCAGAGTGCTCTGAACGGTGGCGACCTTGGCTGGCGCTCCGCTGATCAACTGCCAACCCTGTTTGCTGAACAGGCGTTGAAGATGAGAGACGGAGAAGTATCTGCACCGATCCGCAGTCCTGGTGGTTTTCACATCTTCAAGCTAATCGACACTCGCGGTAACGAGAAGCATATGGAGCATCAGATACACGTTCGCCATATTCTGATCAAGCCCAACGAGATTCGCAGCGACCTTGAGGCACAGATGCTGGCCAAAAACCTCTTCGACCGAATTGAAAACGGTGAGGATTTTGCTGAACTGGCCAAGGCCTACTCTGACGACACTGGCTCAGCTCTGAATGGCGGGGATCTGAACTGGGTTTCTCCGAAATCTCTGGTTCCGGAATTCCAGAAAGCCATGAAAGAGACGCCCGAAAAAATAGTCAGCGAACCTTTCAAGAGCACTTACGGCTGGCACGTTCTGGAGGTACTGGGCACACGTCACTCAGATATCAGCGACCGGGTCCGCAGAAACAAGGTCCGTGAAATACTGGGCAACCGTAAGTTTGAAGAAGAGCTTCAGGTGTGGTTACGTGAAATCAGAGATCAGAGCTACATTGAAATTCGTCTCTGAGTCGAAACCCAGATAAAATTGACGCCCCGGTTTTCCGGGGCGTTGCTTTTATATAGACTCTCGTGGATTGTATTTTCCCTGGTTCATGGCTGACTTATGACAAGCAACACACTGCCCAGACTGATCATTACCTCAGGCGAGCCCGCAGGTATCGGACCCGACCTCTGCCTTCAGCTGGCTTATTATACTTCGCCAGTACAAATAGTAGTTGCTGCAGACCCAGAGCTTTTGGCGGAACGTGCAGACAGTCTGGGCATGGATGTTACCTTTGAATTATTCAACCCTGATGAAAAAGAACCCGTCAGAGAAGGAATACTTCTCGTTGCCCCAGTCTCCTTACCCAAACCCTGCTCAGCCGGTCAGCTGGATGAAGCCAACAGCCCCTACGTTCTGGAAATGTTGAGCTATGCCATCGAAGGCTGCCAGAGCGGCCTGTTTGATGCCATGGTCACCGCTCCTATCAGCAAGGAAGTGATCAATAATGCAGGCGTTTCTTTCAGTGGTCATACAGAATTTCTGGCCGAAAAAACCAACACTCAACAAGTCGTTATGATGCTGGCAACAGAAGGCCTGAGGGTCGCACTGGCCACCACCCACCTGCCACTTAAGGACGTTTCATCTGCTATCACGCGATCCTCTCTGGAAGGAGTCATCAAAATTCTCCACAGGGATATGGTGACAAAATTTGCGATCGAGAATCCCAGAATTCTGGTCTGCGGTCTTAACCCCCATGCTGGAGAAGGGGGTCACCTTGGCATGGAAGAGATAGAAACCATTATTCCAGTACTCGAGAAGTTAAACAGTGAAGGTATAAATCTGGTAGGCCCTCTGCCTGCAGACACGCTCTTTAACCCCAAATATCTTGAGACTGCTGACGCCATTCTGGCGATGTATCATGATCAGGGTCTGCCAGTTCTGAAGTACAAAGGTTTTGGCAATGCCGTCAACATTACCCTGGGACTTCCAATCATTCGCACTTCTGTTGATCATGGCACAGCATTGGATCTGGCAAGCACAGGAAAAGCCGATTCGGGAAGCCTGTTTGCTGCTGTTCGTTATGCTCTCGATATGGTTCGGTAGCCAAAAGGGTTGTCTGCCGCTATCATAGCGCCCCCTCTATTGCTCGTTAAGTTTGTCAAAAGCATGGCTGAAATTCCCTACCACAAGGCCCGTAAACGATTTGGTCAGAACTTTCTGCACGATCACGGTGTCATTCAACGGATTATCCGTTCCATACACCCAAGGGCAGGCGACCGAATTGTGGAAATTGGCCCGGGTCAGGGTGCACTGACCGAGTTTCTGCTGGACGCTGCCGGGCAGCTGGATGTAGTTGAACTCGACAGGGATCTTATCCCGACCCTGAAGCTCAGATTTGGCCTGAATCCTGAGTTCAGAATTCACGAAGGAGACGCACTCAAGTTCAATTTCTCCACTCTTATTAGAGAAGGCGAAACACTGAGGCTGGTAGGCAACCTGCCCTACAATATATCCACTCCCCTGATTTTCCACCTGCTAGAGTTTCAGGGACAGATCAGCGACATGTATTTCATGTTACAGAAAGAGGTTGTGGAAAGACTTGCAGCCCAGCCCGGTGAAAAGCACTATGGGCGACTGGGCATCATGGCTCAATACTACTGCAAGGTGAACAACCTGTTTGTTGTGGGCCCTGGCTGTTTCAAACCTGCCCCCAAAGTTGACTCAGCTATTGTTCGGCTTGAGCCTCATAGAGATTTACCTTACCCGGCAGATGACGTAAAACTGCTGGAAAGGGTGGTTCGGGAAGCTTTCCAGCAACGCCGCAAAACTATGCGAAACACTCTGAAAAAGCTAATCTCTGCCGATAAACTGACTGAGCTGGGTATCGACCCTGCGAGTCGTCCGGAAACGGTGACTCTGCCAGAATTTGTTGCTATCGCCAATTATCTGCATTCAGCTGCCATGAGCGACTGACATCATTTTTCGTCAGCCTCGGGGATGAAAATTTTTCCAATGTAAGAAAGCTGCCGTTACATGATAAACGACCAGACGACTTGCATGCTCGCTATCCACTGAGTTACTACTATTAGCAGGGAAATGCAGTTTTCATCACTGTGGAGAACGCAGTCTCCACCCGGTCAACGGAGAAAAGGATATTTCTCCAAGCCGGTCACAAACTGTTACTGAGCCAGGCAGCGAATCAGAAAAAGCTTTTGTGCATTTCAATCAAGCATTCCCGATTTAGTCTTAAAACCACGAACCTTCAAAGACCTTTGCTATAAATGGCTATCACACGTTTAAAGGTTCAGGAGATTATTGTTAATGACCGTGTACGCCGTAGGTGATATCCAGGGATGCTACGAGCCTCTCAGACATCTGCTTGACAAAGTTCAGTTCAAGCCTGGCCGTGACCAGTTGTGGGTAGCGGGGGATATGGTAAACCGTGGCCCAGACTCACTGGCTACGCTACGCTACCTGAAAAGTCTCGGCAGCGATTGTACCGCTGTATTGGGCAACCATGACCTGCACTTGCTGGCGGTTGCTGCACGAGTTCGTCGATCCAAAAAGAAAGATACATTAGCCCCACTGCTCAGCGCTCCTGACAGAGACTCATTGATTGACTGGCTAAGGCACCGCCCACTGATTCACTATGATAAAAAACGCAAAGTCACAATGGTACATGCTGGAATCCCTCCGATCTGGACCCTGAAGCAGGCCTGCCTGTATGCAAGCAAACTTGAGAAAGCCCTTCAGGGAGAAAACTATCAAGAGTTTCTTCAGTTTCTATTCAAATCAGATTCCATCAACTCTATGGAAGAAGCTTATACCCGTCGAGCCAAACTGAAACTGACCGCAGCTTATCTGACACAGATGCGTTTTTGTGACCAATACGGTCGGCTTGATCTTGACAACAAGACAGCATCTGCCACTGAGACATTCGCCGCTTGGTATAATTTTCCTGATAGCCCCGTCTACAAAGAACGCATTATTTTTGGTCACTGGGCTGCCCTGGAAGGCAACAGTCAGCGCAAAAAAATCCATGCCCTTGATACCGGGTGCGTCTGGGGGCGCTGTCTCACCGCCCTGAACCTCGACGATTACAGCACCACTTCAGTGGACTGTTGCTAAACCAATGTATGAATGGATTCATAAACACCTGACAAACTCGACAGGATCATGATTACAGTGCAAAAAACCCACTCATCCTCAGGACTTTTGTCACCTTTTTCTGATTTTGTCTTCCACTTCGTATTAAGTTTCCCTAAGGTCTCGTACAATACTCGCCGACAAAGCCATTAGCGCTATAATGAATCCCCAATAGCGGACTCCGTTAAGAGCGGTATAATGCCACTGCCTGGCATCGCAGTGGCTCAACAAGAATGATAAAAGAAGCTACGGAACTGGCTATATATGGCACGAAAACCAACAAAAACAGCCACATTCGTCTGGGAAGGTAAAGACAAGAGTGGGCGGAAGGTCAAAGGAGAAATCCAGAGCGGCAGTATTGCACTGGTCAAAGCTGAGCTCCGCAAGCAGGGAATCAACTCCACAAAAGTCAGAAAGAAGGGTATGTCACTGGGTACCAAGGGCGGCAGGATCAAACCCATGGATATTGCCCTGTTTACCCGCCAGCTAGCCACCATGATGAAGGCGGGGGTTCCCCTGCTTCAAGCGTTTGATATTACTTCTGACGGTATCGAAAAGCCTGCCATGAAAGATCTCATTGGCAAAATCAAGAATGATGTTGCCGGCGGTTCCACTCTGGCCGACGCTCTGAGAAACCATCCACTGTATTTCGATGACCTCTACTGTAATCTTGTCGCTTCCGGTGAGCAGTCTGGTTCTCTGGAGTCACTGCTGGACAGAATCGCCACCTACAAAGAGAAAACCGAAGCCCTTAAGGCCAAAATCAAGAAAGCGATGAAATACCCCATCGCTGTTGTGGGTGTTGCTATGGTTGTGACTGGCATTCTGCTGGTCTACGTAGTGCCCCAGTTTGAGGAAGTATTCCAGGGATTTGGGGCTGAGCTACCCGCATTTACCCAGTTGGTTATCGGCATTTCTGAATGGGTCCAAAGTTCATGGCATATGACCATAGGCGCTCTCGTTGCCTTTGGATTTATGTTCAAAAAACTGCTACAAAAATCCAAAGCAACCAGAGACAGAATGGATCGGGTCACCCTTAAGATTCCCGTGATCGGTGTCATTCTTGATAAATCAGCAGTCGCCCGATTCGCCAGAACCCTGTCGACGACTTTTGCCGCCGGTGTACCCCTGGTGGATGCCCTTGACTCGGTTGCCGGGGCTGCTGGTAACGTCGTCTATTTCGATGCCACCCAACGCATAAAGGAAGACGTATCCAGCGGTCAGCAGCTGCAGTTCGCCATGAGAAACTCTGGCATATTCCCGGCCATGGCGGTTCAGATGGTGGCTATTGGTGAAGAATCCGGCGCTCTGGATGAAATGCTCGATAAGGTCGCCACTTTTTACGAAGACGAAGTAGACAACATGGTCGATGGTCTGACCAGCTTGATGGAACCTTTGATCATGTCGGTTCTCGGCGTACTGGTTGGTGGTCTTATCATTGCCATGTACTTGCCTATTTTCCAGTTGGGGTCTGTGGTCTAACCAACAGATGTAAACATGTATTAAAACTCCAGACACATGCATTAAACTATCGACACGGAAATAGCTTATTCCTCTATAGCCCTTATTATATAGGGCTATCAGTCAACAGCTTTATCCAGCTACATTCAGGAATCAGACATATAAAAACAGTTTTAATGCATTTTGGCCGCAAGTTACTTACTCTGTGTCCACTGAAAATCAGGAGTACTTGTCAATAGTTTTAATGCACGTCTACCCTTCAAACTTTTTAGTTTTTTGTTCAACTTCCTGCAGCACGGGCTGCTTATCCTTGCTGAACAACAAGCGGTAACTTTCAAGGTAGATGTCGCCTCAACTTATGCAGCTAAATCACAATGCT
>NZ_JAHHPN010000244.1:0-3812 GCF_024606325.1 Endozoicomonas sp. ONNA1 | reverse complement strand
TACTTTGGGTTTGGATTGTTACGTCGATTCCTGTCATGGCGTTTGTAAACTCCGATCATCAACCGATAGCAAAGAGTCCGCTGAAGGGCCGCTGAATAATGGTGTTTTTCCAGCTCAATTCTGCACTGAACGCACTGATATCATCCAGGCAATCGGCTATGTTAGCGTGTCTGTTTCATCCATAAATCCAGAAATGGTGTGCACCTTGCTTAATCAAGGGTTTGATGCAAATGCTCGGGGCCACAAGGGTTCACTACTGCATTATGCGGTATGGGCAGGTCAGAGTAATACTGTCGAATTTCTGTTGGCTCATGGTGCTGACCCCAATGCCCCGGACCGCACAGGTCGCTGTCCGCTATGGTTTGCGGTATGGGATGGACATGTTCAAATCGTTGAGCTGCTGTTGCATAGCGGTGCCAGTCTGTATCATTACAGCTATTCTGCCCGTGCGCTGCTGTTGTGCGGGGCGATTCGCAGTGGTCCGCAAATGACAGCCATCCTTCTGGCCAACGGCGTGGAGCCGAATGATCCCGGAGGCATGATATTTCCTTTGTCTGTGGCGGTAGGCGCACTTTTTCCGCGTCTAGAGGCGACTAAGCTCATGCTGGCCAATGGTGCCAAGCCAAATGCTCGTGATTTTATGGGCGTGAAAGTTGTTCATCGAGCTCTGCAAAATATGCTAGGTTATTTTCATTACCCAAAAAAAGCAGAAATCATCACCCTTTTGCTGGACAACCACTTTGATCCATATGAGCAGTTTCGGGTTTGCCCAAATGGCGGTAATGATCACAATAAGCCCGATTTGAGCCTGCTCCGTGAGGCTAAGAAGTTCGGGCATATCAAAGCTGTTAACATCCTGAAGAATTATACGCCGAAACCTTATCAACCGGCGTCGTTACAGTGTTGCGCCCGTGCTTCTATCCGCTTGCGGCTGGTTCAGAACCGGGTCAACCTGGCGCAGACCCTGTCCCCCAATTCTCAATGCCTGCAGCTGCCCAGGCACCTGAAAGTTTTTTTGTACCGACCGTTATCCTTTCAGGACAGCAGCAATTAAGAACTTACCGGCTCAGTGGTCTGGAAATCCTCTTGCCGGATTAGCCAGTGTACCTTCCCTGACTATTCTATTATCTCTTGAATGCCTCATATTCATTTTTTGCAGATTGGCAACCGGGTGCACCAGGAGCGTAATAGAGTTCATTAAATAGGTCTTCGGTTTTAATCTTTGCTGATTCCCCAGATGTCCAGCGTTCTGCAAATCTGGTTTCACTTTCAGTTTGTGTCACCGTGAATAACACATTATCCCTGTAATAGACGATGTACCAAGTATCGCTGTAGCCACTACAGTGTGAACAGTCACAATTCGAGTCAGTCATTTCAGAACCTTGTGAAATATCGGAAGGGTCAAGATATTCAAGTAGTTCGATAGCATTCCTGAATGCCTGAATATCCGGGGTAGGGGATTCCGTTTTATAATGCACATCGTTTTCAATGAGAATAGTGATTAACGAGTTCATGTGCTCTATGATTTCAGAGACAGTATTACCCGCTGTTTCGTTTGATTCATCTATTTCGGTGCCAGGCACGGCGTTAACAAGTGACTCAGAATGCTCATCTACTTCCTCTAACTTGGGCTTTTTCGCCTTTTGCCCTGTCTCATCTTTGCTTGCTTCTTCTGTGGCATCTTCATTCGATCTTTTGCGAAGCCAACACGATGAAGTCTCGGTTTTACTCGCTTCTTCTGTGGCATCCTCATGGGCGTGTGGCTGAGAGGGTGGTGTTTCTCTCGTCTCATGATGAGTGTGTTCTGTCGGACTTTCTGCGAAAGTCAGCGTCCCTTCAGCTGATTCACCGCCGTTGGATGCTTGTCGGAGTTTACAAACGCCGTAACAGGAATCGACGTAACAATCCAAACCCAGTGTGTGCTGGACTTGTTCAGGACCATCATTACCGCTGCCAGAGCCAGACGACAAGGGGCGGGTGACAGACCCACCGACATGGTTAGTTGTCCCTGAGGTTTGCTGGCCGGATGATTCTGATGGCGGGTTTTGGTGGTCACTTTGTTGTTGGTTTTGTCCGGGGAGCGTCATAGTCGTGATCACAAACGGCTCATCCTGACTGACCTCCAGTTGATCCCCGGGGTTAAAGAGCAGTGAATAGGGGCTCCAGTAACTTTTTAAAAGCCAGCCGACAGCGACAAACGCTTCTTCAGGTATCCATGAATAAGGTTTGCCCCTCAGAGCAGTGTCTCTGGTGGTCAGGATCAGTTCGTATGCAACCAGCACGTTGGTGGCGTAAAGCAATTGCCATGAAATGGACTCAATAAAGGTCATTGTTATCCCGTAACCGCCAGGCTTGTGTTGTTTGTCACCGGGCGGCAAAAAAACCGAATAGCCGTTGGTGTCGGCAAGGTACCTCGGATTGTCCGACAATGAATTCAGGCTGCGCATAACAGAAAAGCTCTGAGTGGTCTGTTTATGCTCGATAACAAAACGTCTTGTTAGAGATTCTGCCTGACAGATAGCAGACAGAGGCAAAAGCAGCAACAGCATTGCCGCATAAAGCGATTGTTTCATTATTCGATCCATACGTTACTAATTTTGAAGTGAGGAAAGGTAGATCAGGGAAGTGGTAATTCAAGAAAATAAGCATGTTGTGCTGTCAAAAACCAAAGGTTGTACTGATATGGGTTGAAAAGATATTGCCTGCCCGGTTGTCCATTGCAACCGTAGTAGGACAGCCTTAAGTCCGACAGGCTGCTAGTGCACCTGAACATTCACAAGAGTCGTTTGTAGTTTAACTGACTTCTATTTTTTCCTTTGCTCCTCAAATTCACTTTTTGCAGATTGGTAACCGGGAGCATCAGGAGCATAATAGAATTCATTAAATAAGACTTCGATTTTAATACTTACTAAAAACCCGCATGTCAGAGGTGATTGGAAGCTTGTTTTATTTGCAGTGCGAAATACAGTGAATATCATCTTGCCTCTGTAATAGACGTGATAACAGGCATCAGCATCAGCATCATCCCAGACATCACACTCTGGATAGAGACTAAACGGTTCTAAATCTGTTGAAATATCGGAGGGATCAAGAAGTTCAAGTAACGTGATGGCATTCCTGAATAACTCAATATCCGGAGAAGGGGATGTCGCTTTGGAATGCACGTCGTTTATGATGTGAGTCATTATTAGTCGATTCATGTGTTTTATGATTCGTGACACAGTGATACTGGCTTTGCTCGCTACATTTGCGTCAGTCTCATGGGTCTGTGGATGAAGGGGTTGTGCTTCTGTCATTGCATGATGAGCGTTGACTATCGAGCTTTCTGCGGAACTCACTGCCCCTTCAGCTGACTCACTTCTATTGGATGCTTGTCGGAGCTTACAAACGCCATGACAGGAATCGACGTAACAACCCAAACCCAAAGTATGCTGGTCTTGTTCAGGGCCTTCATTGTCACCGCCAGAGCCAGACGACAGGGGGCTGGGGACAGAGCCTCTGACATGGCCAGTTGCCCCTGAGGCTTGCTGGTCGGATGATTCTGATGTCGGGGTTTGCTGGTCACTTTGTTGTTGGTTTTGTCCGGGGAGCATCATAGTGGTGATTGCAAACGGCTCATCCTGACTGACCTCCGGTTGACCTCTCGGGTTAAAGAGCAGTGAATCGGGGTTCCAGTAACTTTTTAAAAGCCAGCCAACAGCGACACGCGCTTCTTCAGGTATCCATGAATAAGGTTTGCCCCTCAGAGCCGCATCCCTGGTGGTCAGGATCAGTTCGTATGCAACCAGCACGTTGGTGGCGTAAAGCCATTG
>NZ_JAHHPN010000243.1:0-4424 GCF_024606325.1 Endozoicomonas sp. ONNA1 | reverse complement strand
TCAATTTCTTGCAATCCTCGCTACGGACGCTTAAGTCCGACAGGCTGCTAGTGGTTATCAACGATCGGCCTATTATGTCTGTTCGACCCTGACGCTCCGGAAACAGGATTCATACTCTGCCTGACCCTTTTTTCGAGCCGGTTAAGCTCATTCATAATCTCAGGTTCCCCTCTGTACTGAGCCCTGAGTTCGGCAATATTACGCAGGGGATTGACGCCTGCGAACTCTGGGTCAATGTCATTCTGACTGACCTGATTACCGGGCTGATGACCATAGGCAAGCTTCAGTTTATCTACCAGCTCCCTGACGACCTCCGAAATGGGATAATCCTCCGGTTCCAGACCAGCAATGGCAGCAGAAAATCCTTCCGCTTCCCGATAGATAACCGACACCGGCAAATGATCAGACAACCCGCTTTCCAGATCATTATCGACATCAAGCAACAGTTGACGTATTTCCGTATGGGATGCCCACTTTTTTTCAGTGTCCCCGTAGACCAGCTGGTAGTTATAAATACAGCGCCTTGTCACCTCGGGGTGTTCTTGCCAGCGATACCTTGTCCCATCTGGCTCCCGACGATCTTCCGGATTGATGGTTGCCTGGTCACTATTGACAAAAAATGACTCGCTGCTCTCAACCAGCCGGGTATCATTTTCTTCATCATGGGTATCGTAGTAAGTGTTAGAGAAATCCTTCCCCAGTGCCTGCATGTTGTGATTATACTCAGGGTCATTACATAATCTTTGCTCATCTGACCGGGCAAAGTTCAGGTCTCCCATCAGGAAGGTGCCATGATGGTGTCTCTTATTCCGCCTGTCGTTACTGCTATCCTCCTCAAACCACTTTCTGATTTGATACGACTGGTCAAAGCGAATCGCCTCATAGGGTTGACCCTCACTGGCCTGAAGGTGCGTATTATAAACCACGGCAGTCTTATCGTTACCGAGATCCAGCACGATCCGCAGTAGCCCTTTATTGATCCGCCGATCTTCTTCGACCAGATCAGTGAAAGGCCGGAAAGTTGCCACCTTTACAGGATATTTGCTGGCAATGACCAGACCACTGTTCAATCCGGTTTTTCGGGGGGCAACACTGTGAACGATATGATGGTAGTGACCTTTGAGATCCTGACAGAGTTGCTCCGTCGCCTGTTGGACAAAAGCCTCCTGGAAGCAGACAACATCAGGAGTTATGTCAGGATTGCGGGTTAATGCCCCGGCAATCTTCCGATAGCGCTGCTGTGTTGAGCGCAGGTCGTTCTTATTATGGGACGGCATCAGGCCAGTATTATAGGTCATCAAATGCAGGCCCCGCTCAGGTTGATAAATGGCGGGGGGTACATCAGACTGAATCAGGGAAATTTCTTTCATGTACCGAATTTCATCGTATGGTACAAGAAAAGTAACACTTGTTTTTGCGAAAAAAGCTTCGTCATAAAGTCTTTGATAATGTTGAAATATTTTCTCAAACAGTTCTCTAAACAAACTTGTTGCGCTTCGCATGTGTTCCGGAAGTTTATCAGCCCATGTGTAAAATTTATCAACCTTCTCTTCGTATTTTTTTTCAATTTTCTTTGTCTCAGGGTCGTCGGCATAGGTATTACCATCTTCAGAAAAGACTTTCTTTCGGTATAGACTTAATTCATCATCCCTTTTCTCATATAAGATGCTTTGGATTTCTTTCTTACATTCTTCATAATATCTTGGACGAAGATTGAAGTGTGGGTGATACAAAAGGTTAGTTATCCTGGCTACACAAACTCCAACCAGTGATCCAATGATTACACCTGCAACAGTTCCCAGTGGTCCAAATAATGTACCGATTGTACCGAGTGTGGCACCTGCAGCACCCGCTGCTACTTCTGGGAGGCCGACTTTGACAATATTATTACATGCTCTAAGGAATAACTTATGGTCATCATCACGCGTTATACTCTCAATATGCCCTGAAATTTTTTGAAAATAATCATTAAATCTATTTAACTCATCAACATTATCTGGACCCATGATGTCTGGATGTATGCCTTCCTTAATAGCATCAACTGTAATATTTTTGATCTCTTCTATGCCAGATGATTGACCATTATATTCCTTAACCCCCTTTTCAATTCTTTCTTCCGAAATTTTGATGGTTTTTTCATCAGGCCTCATCCTTGTTTTTAAGTATTTTTCAAAAACCGCTTTTTCATCTGTTTTCAGAACAGACAGAATTTCTTTTTCCAATTCTTTAGTTTTTGTTATTTCTTCTCCATTTTTGCTGTTGGATTGGGAACATGTAAAAATAAGTTTTGGAGTATCCTGAATACCATTTTCTTCTAAATTAGCCTTAAACTCTGATTTTATTTCTTTTTTGTCTCCTATCTTATCAGTACATGTATCGACCTTATTACAAACAAAAATAATTCTATTGCCATTTTTTACTAATGCTTCGATAGCTCTAAGATCATAACCAGTCAGATCCTTGTCAAATAAAAAGATAATGACATCGTTTTGCTCGATATTTTCAGCTCCAAGGTAGTCATTTTTTATGTATTCTTCGCCACCAGAGCGGCCATAACCTTTTGTAGTCCTGATTTCCACATCCTGAAAGCGGTAGATAGGGTCAGGCTTTTTATTGTAAATAACGGTTCTTTTAAATGGCTCCCAGCCAATTAGCCGGTTGCCCAGCGATGACTTGCCAACATTTTGCGCTCCAGTAAAGACAATCCTTAGTGTAGGAGGACTGCCATTCGAGCTCCTTTGTTGCATTAGATTCAATATAAATCTCTCGCTCCCTTCGTCATCTTTTGCATTGCCACCTATACCAGAGCGTCCGGCTCCCTCTTGACCAGAACCCTCCCTGTTACCACTTCCACTACCTGTTGCTCCGGTTTTTTTGCTACCTCTAAGCCAGCTAAACATAGTCTGATAAATGAGTTTATTAATATCTTCTCCTTCATAGACCGTCTCCGTATCGGGTTCATGAGTTATAGTCATGTCTTTAAAGTTATCCGAACCAGCCAAAGTTTGTTCCAGCTGCTCCCACTCAAACTCCAGGTTAAACTCATGATCCGGCCACTCTGCCAGCGTATCGATTTGCTTTTCAATTTGCTGAAGGGAGTTTTCATCCTGTACAGACAGTCCTGCAGCCATATCCATAAGAAAGTGAATAAATTCTTCTCTGCCTCTAAGTTTGGGAGCAAGCCATTTCAGAAGCTGTTGCGAACTCCCCAGATATGCCGTTAACTGGCGAAACTCCGCTTGGCTGAGGTGTAACACAGTGGGTGATGAATCATTAAAACGGATGTGTAACGTCACTCCTGAATCATGATCGGGTTCGCCCATAACCCAATGGTACCAATGACTGCCCTTTAAGTAGTTGCGCCAGTCGGTGGGAATACGCAAAACCGGGAGTAGTGTCAGGGTAAAATCCCCTTTGTTCTGAATTGGAAAGTAAGGGGGGCGTTTAAAGCTATCGTCGTCATCCTGACCAAGATAACCACCTCTGTATAGATCAGACTCTCGTTTTTCTTCTGGTAAAGGCAGTCCTGCAAACCCTGGCAGACTCACAACCTGGCCTGATTTTTTTTCTTTTTCCGAACAGATGAATCGTTAAGCCTCTCATTAACTTCCACGGTTTCCGGGGTTGAAGCGATTTCTATAAACTTATCGGACTCCGGACCTATTGCTGACAGGCGGGTCGTTAGCCGGTAGTTTGCCTTTTCAGCTCCCCCCGCAGTAATTGAAGTAGCGGTAAAATCCGACGAAGCAGGTGTTGCCCGAGCCAGAGAAGCCCAGACAAGAAAAGTTAGCAGATAAATTTTCCATATATTAACCAGCAGCCGTTGGTTCAGAAAGTGATTTTTCATTTAAGGAAACCAACAATAACAGAGGTAGTTAGGGAGGAGGAAAGTGCGAGAGTATTTCTCAACAACTGGCTGAAAGTAGACAATAGTCAGATTAACGTCAAAGGTGGTTTTGGAGTAGAGACTGAGTAGCTGCTCATTTATTCATTGTGACTGCTCTCCTTCGAAGAACGCAGGAGCTTCTTGCTTCATAGGCTACTGCTGGTTCAAAACAACCAGACTTACAAAGAAGCCTCCACCGGCAGAACCAAACAGCCCTTAAGGTAGAGCCGTCCTGCGATCGTTACCCTCCTCTTTGGCCAGGGAGCGGTCAAAGTTCAACTCTGAAGATGTTTGCCAATGACCTGCAACCGAAATGGAATGTGAACCTGATTTTCAGGCAGCAGCTTCAGGGCGATGGGTGCAGGGTTAATGCTTTTTGTTTCGAACAGTAAGCCAGATGGCAACTGCAAACAGAGGCAACCCAAAGACCAGAGTCAGAATTAAATATTGTTGTCCTGTATCCATTACTCATCCTCCAGTCGGTAGGAGCCTGACCGAGAATAGCGCCCGTAGCGAGGATGGCAGAAAATTGAGGATG
>NZ_JAHHPN010000242.1:0-3275 GCF_024606325.1 Endozoicomonas sp. ONNA1 | reverse complement strand
GTAGCCTCCAGGGATGGTTTGTCAGTGGCTACCTCTTCCCCGGTAGCCTCCAGGGCTGGTTTGTCAGTGGCTACCTCTGGTTCAGGAATGTATCGGGGTTCAGATCCCCGGGCGATTTGTCGGTCAAGCTCATTCTCAATGGCGGCAATACGCTCATCAACGTATGGCCGACCCGCCATATCAACGCCTCTATCCAGCCACCGGAGTTTTGCTTCAATGAGCCCGATCTTATCCTCCTCATTGAAACAACGCTCGCAGTTAATGTTGAGTTGACGAGCAATTTTATTGTTTCTCTCTCTTCTGAAATCTTTACTGCCATGGATGTCGTTTGCTTCTTTGTCTAATGCCTGAATTTTGCTTTTTAGGGCATTCTTCTGGTGCTTCAGGCTGGTACCTTTGTCAAATTCTACTTTCAGAACTAAAGCCAGTTCTGCAACTGTATCCTTGCCTCTTTCTTTAGCAGCAGGGTTTTCACTCTTGTCGATGTTCAGCTCGTTTTCTACAGCTTCAAGCATCCTTTCCTGTTGTCTTAAAACACGCGCATCCGGTAGCGGGTCGTCGACATAAAGGTCAAGAAAATCTCGAAGGTTCCAGGCTCTTGCTTTCTCGTCGTTGCTCCACTCCATGTCTATTTTCCAGATGAAAGCTTCCATCTCACGAAGCATGTATTCCGGGATTTCACAGTCAAATATATGGCGAACTCTGTTAAGTCTTGTTACTTTGTTATCCTCTTTGTTAACTTCGATTTCTAATATTTCTTCTACTCTTTCCAGTGTATCCAGAGCCTCCTGTTCTGCCTCTTCTATGGCTTTTGTTGCGTATGAGTGAATGTTCTCAGAAATGGCGTTACGACGATGATACACATCGTCCTTGCTATTGAGTCCATCCATCTTTAGGGCTTTTTCCACTGCAGTCAGTTTCTCAAGTACTTCAGGCATGGTTTCGGGGTGGGCTGGTCTTCGATCAATTTCTTCTTCCGAACCTGCAATTGTCTCAGGTTGTTGACGCTGACCTTGTTCCCGGTCAGTGATTGATATAAGTTTTTGAGCAAGTTCCGACATTCTCAAGCTTTGCCTGATACTTTGAGAGGCTGATGCCAGTGTGTGCTCTGTCAATTCATTTTGCTTTGCGAGCAATGCCTCTGTTGTCCTGAGGTTCTCTAACTGGTTTTCTATCTCCAGTAGCTGCCCGACAAAGTCGCCGATCACTTTGGCCACAAAGCCCTCGTTCTGGCCGGAAGAATCATCAAAAGGATCATTAAAATCACCGCCATACGGATTGGTGCGAAAGGGCGCAACTTCGTGAATAGTCTGAACAAGGTGCCGGTTAGTCAGGAAATTTCTAAGAACAGGTTTGAAGCCGAAGTGTCTTAACAGTTGAATATGCAGCCAGGTTGGCGTGATGTACTGCGAAGTGAAACTGACGTGTGTCATTGTGAATTCGACTTCATCTGCTCCATCTGAAGTAGCACTGGCCAATGCCTGCTGAAGATTTTCAAAGAATGCAAGCTCTACTACCTTATCATCGTATTCTTCACCGATGTCGAGTCCGGCATCGTGCTTTGCAGATAAACCCTCCAGTATCGTCATCTGCCTGCTTCGAATGATGTACCGGTAGCTTTTGACTTTGTCTTTTTTAACCTTTGCCGTGTACTTATGATCATAACCGATATGCCCCTCCCAGACGTCACGGAGCCCTTCAACGAGAGCGATATCGGTGGGGTTCTGTTTCTGACCACGGAAAACAATAATATCTCCCGGAGTCTCAGTCACTTCCAGTTTTGGATAACCAGCAGGTACAGCATAAGCCTGGGTCTCATCCTCGACGTGTACAACATAGCCGACGGGTTGATGGTATGACAAAAAATCCTCCAGAGCTCCCCGTTGTAGATCTTTCCCGAGAACATGAACCTGGGTATAGGCAGAGGTGGCCGCTGCGAAAAGCGCATCATCATTGACAAAAAGCGATTGACCCAGTCGCTTTAACTCAGGAGGCTGATCACCTGCTGCGATAAAACGCATGAAAGTGCGCCCGTTCACTTCAACCTTGTCTACCTCAAGGGTGGCAAGGGCAACATAGCTATCGGCTCCGCCAAGCTTTCCTGCTATTTTATTCGCACCTTTCAGCACTCCCACCAGATTAACGGGGCTGGCCATTCCAGTAAACGGTTCTAATGTCCAGGTGTCTCCTGATTGAGCGCAAACAGTCTCAATTGAATCCTGATGGGTCATACTGTCTCTGACTTCGATAAGCAGTTTCTCTTCTGCAAGGTTATGGGTAAACCTGAAGACCCCTTCATTACCTACCTTCAGGACTTTGGTGTACTTCAGAGCAACGTCATTCTCGTCTGTTTCAAACTGATCAACACTGGAAACGCCACCCTCGATGCCAGAAAGGACGTCTGTGAAGCCTTCAGAAGGAATGTCATAGCCTGCTCTGACTTCGGTCTGGTCAGGATAGGTAGTGGTAAAGGATTTAGGTATTGGCTGCGAGTCATCATCCAGAGTTGGCTTAACGATGACCTCGCTCTGGGTAAACTCTACCTGTTCATTGCCCGAAATATCGACAGATTTTGTCTGCAGCTTGCGATCGGCCAGTGCGTCTGTAGCCATGATGGAGGAGCTGATGGCAACTGCTACTGCAAGGCTTAATGCATTGGGGCGGGCATGTGTCATGGTATTACCTCGAGGCTGGGTATTTTTATTACTGTGAAAAGCGATTGCCACACCGGGGGAGGAAGCGACTTATTAATCGCTTACGGCTGTCAATTGCTTATCTGAGTAGCTTCAAGGCTTTTCTACCGGAGCAGTCTCTGTGGGCTCAGAAGGAAAGGTTACACTTGACGCCAGCACTGGTGTTTCATTAGTCAACTGTCTGGTAATCATGTTAGTTGTTTGTTGCGTGATTAATTCACCATAGCTTTCCTACTTGTCCCACTTCTCATCAGCTTTAATTTGGTCGCCAGAGATGGCAGTCAAAAAGCTTGATTGATGGAGATTCCTCTTGTCATTAACAGGCGTTTTCTACTATCGCCCTGCTGCTACTCGTGGAAGGCACCAAAAGTGTAGAAGTAAGGAATACTTTCTGCATGGGAAAAAGACCATTTGGGCATAATTTCCCTGAAATATTTCTCCCAGCCATTTTCATACGTTGCCATGGTGCGATCACGTCGTTCACGGAACTGAAGATAATGCTCGTTCCGGGTCCAGCCATACATCGCGTTGTTGGCTTTAACACGGTTTGCATAGTCTTCATCGGTTTCACCATAGTGTTGA
>NZ_JAHHPN010000241.1:0-1417 GCF_024606325.1 Endozoicomonas sp. ONNA1 | reverse complement strand
ATGCTAGTTATCATTTGCTGGTTTATCACTGTTTGGATGTAGCTGCGGTTGGCAGGGTCTGGTGGCAGGCATCTGCGTCGCTCCGACGCCAGTTTTGTCATCAAAGTGGCCTGCCCGATGAGCAGACTCAGGCGTGGTTACTTTTTTTTATTGCCTTACACGATCTGGGCAAATTTGATATCCGTTTTCAATTAAAAGCGAGGAATGTCTGGCAGCAGGTTAATCCTGAGGCAGATTGCTTTAAGCCTCAGGAAAACAATAATGATTATTATCACGGGCCAGCCGGAGTTTATTGGTTGTATCAAGATTGGCAGGATCGTTTCGAAGGTGAACAAGACGACCGTGATATTTTTTGTGATGATGACGAAAATGAAAGCTGGCAGGCATGGTTGAGTTGGCTGGGGCCGGTTGCAGGGCATCATGGAACCCTGGCAGGTAGCTCCGACAAAGATGACAGCCGCTTTGGTTTATCACCCGGTATGGTCAGTGTCCAGGGACTGGAATTGCTGAAACAGGCTCGTCAGGCGTGGTTGAAAGCGCTTGAGTCTCTATTTTTAAAACCTGCCGGGCTGACACTGGAAGATGATCCGCCATTTATGGCTGATGGCACTTTGCTGGCTGGTTTTTGTTCGGTTTCTGACTGGTTGGGTTCAGCCAGTGATGAGGGTGATTTTGAATTTCAAAGCCAGCCGACAGGTGATCTTCAGGAGTGGTTTGAATCTCGCCTGACGATCGCCAGACGATTGCTTCATCGAGCAGGGATTACTGGTTATCAAGCTCGTGACAATCCTGCTATTCAGAACTTGCTTGAGGAAGGGTATCAGCCACGACAAGTTCAGAGTCTGGTGGATCAACTACCGCTTACTGAGAGCTTAACATTAATAGAAGCCTCAACTGGCTCAGGAAAAACAGAGGCCGCGCTGGCTCATGCCTGGCAATTAATCCAACAGAACTTTGCCGATAGTATTGTCTTCGCACTGCCGACTCAGGCAACAGCCAACGCTATGTTGGGGCGTATAGAAAAGGCTGCACCTAACATTTTTGAGGGAAGCATCAATGCGGTGCTGGCTCATGGTCGGGCTGGATTTCAGCAGGATTTTATCGATCTCAAACAAGCAGCCAATTCGCACCCCGCACAGGGGGAAAAGGAAGCCAGAGTTCAATGCGCGCAATGGCTGGCCGAAAGTAAAAAAAGAGTTTTTTTAGGACAAGTCGGCATTTGTACCGTAGATCAGGTGCTCGCTTCAGTGTTGCCGGTGCGACACAAGTTTGTTCGTGGGTTTGGTATTGGGCGCAGTGTTCTCATCATTGATGAGGTGCATGCTTATGATGCCTACATGTACGGCCTTTTGGAGGAAGTATTGAAACAGCAGCGGACTGCGGGCGGATCGGCCATTTTGTTGTCTGCAACTTTGCC
>NZ_JAHHPN010000240.1:0-15961 GCF_024606325.1 Endozoicomonas sp. ONNA1 | reverse complement strand
GCGAGCTATCCATCCCCGAACTAGAAGTACGGGGCTTTCCGCTCAATTTGGTAATTTATCTAAAGTTACATTCACTCGGAGCTACCCATCTTATGAAAAAAAACTCAGTAGGAATGTTGGAAACCTCTTCAAATAAAGTTATTTGTACGCTCAGAGCCTGTTCATGGACTTGAACAGAATTGATCTGTTCAAGATGAATACCCCAATAATCTCCCAGGCTCTCTTGTAGATGATATATGTGAAAAGAGGCTGAAACTTGACTTTCAATAACCTTTACAATCAAGAATAAAGCATTTTGCATTGACCTAACTAAGAGAGCACCTTCAATTTCTAAGGACTGCCCCTTTAAAGAAAGAGTTACTAACAGTAATGAAAAAATTAATCGAATCAGTATTCTTTTTAGAAAAGGTACCTGAGCAATTAGTAGTTGCAGAAAACAAAAAAACATTTCAATCTAATCCAAAGAGCTGAGCAAACCCAAGATTCAAGATCGGGGATAATTTTTAACTTATAATGGTCACGTTTTTCATATAGGCAAATATCTTATTAAATCTATAAAGGTTTTTTTAATAACTTAAACTCGGGTGTACATAGCTAACACATATGAGTCGTAGCTCCGTCAAGCGCAATTAACTGCTTTCGAGCCAATGGATTTACGAGTTACAACGCAGTAGCTAAAGTCGAGACATATAGCGGTTAAACCTTGCTGGCACTATCATGTTGCCAGTGGTGTCCAGTTCGTATCAGGCTCAGGTCAGGAGTATACGATCTTGCCAATTCAAATAAAGAAAATCATTCTCTAAAAAAAGTTTCTGGTTTACAAATGAGTTCCCGCATAACTTTCCTTAGCCCCATTATTTACACCGTGCTGGGAACAACACTCTTCTCTCTATCCGTAAGTCAGCCGTCTGGAATATCAAGATAGAACTTCTGGTGAGGAAAGCTTCCTGTCATGTGAGCAGTGGCTCCTTCTTTAAGCCTTTTATAAACTATTTCAGGTATATTTTTAACCGTAATTGCTTTAATTATCTAAACTCTGAAAATGTTACAGAGATTTCATTGCGGCTGCAAAATGCAATCCATTTAAGTAATCTTGCACCTAACAAGCCTTTAATTCGCGTGCGGGGCAGTCGCTGAAGGCGAAGATGTGTGCTGCATTAATCTCTACAATATGGACACATTCCAGCGCCATATTGTGCCCATTCAATCAGGCATGAGGTACAGAAATAATGTATGTCACAGCTGGCAGGCGAAACTGCCCCTGGAATCATGGCTTCACGGCAAATAGCACATTCTCCAAGAAAATAACCTTCAAAAAAGAAATCAGTGATTGCGAAGAACATTATATGTTCACACTGCTTCAAAATTAATTCCATGAGATATCGAAACCACCCTTCAGCCTGAACAGCTAATTTTTCAGCCTGAACAGCTAATTTTTGTATAAGTTCATAGACTAAAGTTTTATTTGAAAATGAATAGCGGCTATTTTTTAGTTGTAAAGTATGAGTTTGAGTGTCACATATAACGTAAGAAAAGATATCAGATTCTCTTTGTTGTACTTTTACTACAACAAACATTTCATTAACTGAAAAGTCAACTCCTTTGACTCTTTTAAAATCACTTATTGATTTCGCAAAACCATAGTTCCCATCTAATAAAAAGACTAACTCATTGATCACTTCTTCTGACAGTATACTTAGTGGGATTGAGGAATAATGATTACAATGACTATTTTCATTACAGCAAAGTTCAACCCAATGATAACGATCGGAATCTAATGTCGGGAATGAAATATCAAAGAACACTTCCTCAAGTTTGCCCATCTTTGTTAACCCTATTAAAAGATGCATTTTATTATCTACTTCAGAAGAGGTAAATTTAATATTGCTAACACCAAGATTATGTAATGGTTTTGATATATTGTATAAAGCACTGTTTTCTAACAGGCCTGAAAGCCTTAAATCAAAAGAAGTCAACCCCACTGTCTTAGATATTTTTATTTCTTTCATATTGCTATTACTTAAGGTACTTGAGGCTGTTCTATCTTCTAAAATGTCATAAATAAAATTTACAGGTATTAATGCTAGCGCAACGATCAAAAGACAAGTGTCTATTTTATCACCAACTCTACGATGCAAATAAAATTCGTAGTAGTTTCTATACCCAAGTGCAAGTATTGATACCAAACGAAAAACGCCTCTTGAGCCTACGTAATAATCTATTGGCATATAGATGTAGTTGCATAGTGACTCCTTAACAACGTCATACCAAATCGATTGACCTCCTATAGTCACTTGACTCTCATCAGGCTCTTGATAATCTGAAAAGCAAAATCCTGATAAACAAAAGATTGTTAAGGATAGGACCATTAGCTTTTTACAGAACTCAAATCTTTTCTTCAATTACAAACCTGCTTTCAAACGGATTGAATCAAAAACGTAGACGCACGCAACAAAAAAATCCAGCAGACTGCCATCGTAAACTGTTGGGTTTGGCACTATGAACCTAAATGTAAGCTTCTGAAAAAGCGTCTATACTGACCTGCTCACCATCAACTACTGACATGGTAAATGACGAATGTATAAATCACTTCGAATTTTAGTGATCTTCTTTTTGTTCACAGGTTTATCCGTAACTTGCTATTCAAGCATTGATAAGTTAGCGAATAATAAATTTCGTATCATCAATAGTGAAGGGAAAGTCAAGGATGTCGAGATAGATGGAGTATCTGGATTTATTGACTATTTTGCCGAGGTCTATCATACCAGTCAGAACTGTTCTGGGTGCACCTCCTATTTGTACAGTATTGCGGGAGATAGTTACTATCTTTACTATGAACGTCACTTGCCGCATGCAGATTTGGTGTCAAAATTTCTCAGCTCATATTCACAGATCAGCAATCCACCATCTCTTGGTGTCGTTCTGTTTGAGCCTGGATTGGCATCCAGCGACTCTATTACCATGGCAGCCATTGGAAATGTAAAAATGGATCAGCCACAACAACCTCGCACAATGGTCAGTAGCAGAGTTATTGCTTTAGAGAGAATTTCTGATCAAGATTTACATTTTGAACTGCACTCTGACGGAAGCTCAACTTTAAGTCAGATATCAGGAGATTATACTATTGTAGATCAAGCCTCCTTCAAAGATTAATCGCAACCTTCAACTAGCACCACATAACCAATCACCGACGCCGTCAACGTCGGCAAGGTTTGAAATGGCATATTGCCTATGATTTATTCCATATCCATCTTACTACGTAGAAAGGTCATAAAATCATTAACTCTTTCTGCCATCTGACGTCTAATCCCTGGTTGCTCATGCTGAGGATATGTTGATATTCCAGACTCCAGAATAATGGCTGTTTTAGAGTTTAATACTCGTTGCAATGCTACTGTTTCTTCATATGAGTATACTGCTTGTAAAACAAGATCCCCTGAATCAATCAATGATTGAACTCTTGCCACTGTAATTTCGAGAACCTCAAGCAGGCTATCAACCCTGACTACCCACTCTGGCTTGTCAACTAATTGTTGAAGTATATTTTCACCTCCCGCAGCAGACCTGAACACAGCAGCAGATGAAGAAGCTTGCAGGTTTACCTGCTCTTCTTCTGTTAAATAAGGAAACATGACTTGCAACAAAGTTTGAGCAAATAACACTGCCACAACATTAAGGCTGTCATTAGCATAGGTCATTTGGTTACCAATGATACCCATGTTGCAAAGTAACAGAGAGAGAGAAAAGCAGATTTCTAACAGTTTTCATTAAGCAAACACTCTGATTTAAAAGCTAACAGTATAGACATAGCTTTGCCTTCTGGTTGTTAAATCAGTACAGATTTTTGCAATGAGACTTACAGAAAAAACTTTAATCTGGTGATGTTTTTCTTGGTAGTGACGGTGTTGAAAAGTTGTATTGGGCTCCTTAAGAAAAAGCTACTATTCCCGTTCACATTCTAAAAAAATTGCGAAGTCTATCGAAAATGAGTTAATCCGATAAGGGTCAGGAAATTTTGGATGGTATTAAAAAAATAAAAGCTTTTAAGCCCGCTAAACAATAAGTTTCTACGAGAGTCATTGAGAGAAAATAATAGAGGTATTGAGTCAAATCCCGGAAATTCTTAAAGCTAAAAGGTTTGGTGGTGTGAGTGACTTGTCATCTCACACCTCCACGTTCGACAGCTATATCAGAGCAAGCAGGCCAACAGGGTGATACCGACAACGGCAAGCACAATACCTAAAAAAATCTTCAGTTTGCGACCTTTTTTAGCCGACTTTTTCGCTGAATCCAGAGACTCCACGGCTTCTTCAACATTATCTCTGCTTTGAGTGATATGATCTTCAATCCGGCTCACGTCCTGACCTTGTTCATGAACGATACCTTGCAGGTTATGCATTATTTCATGGACATCAGCAACATCCCGCTCAATTTTCATTATTTGGTCATTTCGCTGACGCAACTGGCTCAACTCATCGAAACGAACGTCTAGCAGCACCTTCTGAAGGTAGTCAGCAGCCTCATGGACGTGGTTTTCATCTTCAGATGAAGTTTCCAGCAAATTGACCGCAACATTCAGCTTTTCAAGCACTTTGCCAGCCTCAGGATGATTCTGAAGCTTTGTTTTGGCATCGTCCAGGAGACCTGTGGTTTTCTGTTTCATCGTCACCAGATCCTGCTTAGTATGCGCCCGAGAGCAATCAATTTTGAGACTCTCAAGTCTGGCTGCCAGATTGTTGTCATTCTGGCTCTCCGGCTGGCCTGGTTTTGAAACCGGTCTGGTAATACCTCGTTCTGAAGGTGGTCTGGCAATCGCTCGTTCTGAAACCTGTTTGGCACTGCCCGAGCTCCTTGAACTTTGGTCGGAGTAGTGGGTGTGAGAGAAGTCGCCAGCAGTCTTCATATAACCACAGACGTTATTGAATGCCCTGACCGTACTGCGCCTGAAGCTGGAGGCAAGGTTTCCAAGCTTTTCCAACTTATCAGTAATAGCATTCTTATCAAAGGGTACTGAGCCTGTTTGCAGAAAATTTATCATACTACTCCCTCCATCAATCCTTGTTGTGTTCTTTGTTGTGTTTTTTGTTGTTTGACAAGAATGCTATCAATGGCTGACAAGATCACTAACAGCACTGTCAGTTAGGCTGACATAAAACACCTGGCTGATCAGGAAGGGCAGAGAGAGGAAAAGAAACTTCTCTGCACAGGTCTCCAACCCGTGCAGAGAACGAGACCATCAGACGTGCTTAACCTCATCGATCTCATATTCAACATTGCCGGAAGGTGTATTCACTACCACCACTTCACCTTCTTCTTTACCAACCAGGGCACGGGCAATCGGTGAGTTCACAGAGATCTTGTTGTATTTGATGTCTGCTTCATCATCACCCACGATCTTGTACTCGACTTCATCGTCCGTATCCAGATTAACCATTAAAACCGTGGTACCAAAGATAACCTTACCGGTTTTTTTGATCGTAGTGATATCGATGACCTGAGCGTTGGATAACTTGGCCTCAATATCGTTGATACGACCTTCAGTAAAGCTCTGCTGTTCACGGGCTGCGTGATATTCAGCGTTCTCTTTCAAGTCTCCCAGTTCCCGGGCTTCAGCAATCGCCTGAGAAATGCGCGGTCTTTCCACGGTTTTCAGTTGAGTCAACTCTTCACGGAGGGCTTTTTCACCCTCCACGGTCATTGGATATCGATTCATCCAGTCCTACCTTCGTGCAAATCCTGAAGTCTTCTGACTGTTTTTTCCGAGCCAAAGGCAATGGCCCGGGCAATGGCTTCCGCACCTGCCATGGTGGTGGTGTAGAGAACCTTATTGGTCAGCGAAGATCGGCGGATTTTATAGGAGTCTGCAATGGCCTGACGACCTTCGGTGGTATTGACAACAAAGGCTATATCACCATTGACGATACTGTCCACCATATTTGGTCGACCTTCCATCACCTTTTTAACCCGGGTCACGGGCAGGCCGGCATCTTCGATCACCTGGGCAGTTCCACTGGTAGCCATCAGCTCAAAGCCGGTATCCATCAGCAGGCGCGCAATACCAGGCACCATTGGTTTGTCCTGATCACGGACACTGATGATGACACGGCCACCTTCTGGCAGTGCCATGTTTTCAGCCAGCTGGGCCTTATAATAGGCTTCCGGGAAAGATGCACCAACACCCATCACCTCACCGGTAGATTTCATTTCCGGGCCAAGAATCGGATCCACACCCGGGAACTTGTTGAATGGGAAGATCGCTTCTTTTACGCAGTAGTAGGGAGGTACAATCTCTCTGGTAAAATCCAGCTCTTTCAGAGTTTTACCCATCATGACACGAGCGGCAATCTTGGCCAGAGAGTGACCAATGCACTTGGACACAAAGGGCACTGTACGGGACGCACGCGGATTAACCTCGATCACATAGAGTTCACCGTCTTGCAGCGCCATCTGAACATTCATCAGACCAACAACACCCAGCTCCATAGCCATGGCTTTCACCTGCTCACGAATCTTGTCCTGGATGCGGGGACTGAGACTGTAGGGAGGCAGAGAACAACCGGAATCACCGGAGTGAATACCTGCCTGCTCAATGTGCTGCATGATGGCACCAATAACCACACGCTCGCCGTCGCATACTGCATCGACATCCACTTCTACGGCACGATTCAGGAACAGGTCCAGCAACACCGGACTATCATTGGAAACTTGAACCGCTTCTTTCATGTACTTTTGCAGTTCATCTTCGCCCGCCACGATTTCCATGGCACGACCACCCAGAACGTAGGAAGGGCGCACAACCAATGGATAGCCAATTTCCTTGGCTTTAGCAACAGCTTCTTCAGCACTGCGCACCGTGGCATTCGCAGGCTGTAACAGGTCCAGCTTTTGGATCATGCCCTGAAAACGCTCTCGGTCTTCGGCACGGTCAATCGCATCCGGACTGGTACCGATAATCGGCACACCTTCAGCTTCCAGAGCACGAGCCAGTTTCAGAGGTGTCTGACCACCGTAGTGAACAATCACACCTTTGGGTTTTTCGACATCAATAATGGCGAGGACGTCTTCCAGAGTGACCGGCTCAAAGTACAGTCGGTCAGAAGTGTCGTAGTCGGTAGAAACCGTTTCGGGGTTGCAGTTAACCATGATGGTTTCGTAACCGTCTTCGCGGGCAGCCATAGCCGCATGAACACAACAATAATCAAATTCGATACCCTGACCGATACGGTTAGGACCACCACCGATAACCATGATCTTTTCGTTATCAGTTGGCACAGCTTCACACTCTTCTTCATAGGTGGAGTACATGTAAGCTGTCGTAGAGGCAAACTCGGCCGCACAGGTATCTACACGCTTGAAGACCGGCTTGATCTTCAGCTGACGACGATGGTTACGCACTTCTGTTTCAGAGATCGCCATCACCTCTGCCAGACGCGCATCACTGAAACCCTTACGCTTGAGGCTGAACAAAGTGGTGGCATCCAGCGCAGACAAGTCTTTGCCGACCAGATTCTGCTCTTCTTTAACAATGTCTTCGATCTGGACGAGGAACCAATGATCGATCATGCAGCTGTTAAAGACTTCCTCACGAGTCATACCGGCCCGAAAAGCGTCTGCCAAGTAGTATGGACGATCCGCCTTTGGAACAACCAGCTCTGCCTTGATCTTGTCGATAGCACCTTCAGCAGAAACATCCAGCATGGGATTGAAGCCAGTGGCTCCGGTTTCCAGACCACGAAGGGCTTTCTGCATAGACTCCTGAAAAGTACGACCAATAGCCATGACCTCACCCACAGATTTCATTTGGGTGGTGAGACGATCGTCGGCCTGAGGAAATTTTTCAAAGGCAAAACGAGGAATCTTGGTGACGACGTAATCGATGGTTGGCTCGAAAGAAGCCGGTACCACACCTCCGGTAATTTCGTTGCGCAGTTCATCCAGGGTGTAGCCCACGGCCAACTTGGCTGCAACTTTGGCAATCGGAAAGCCAGTCGCTTTTGAAGCCAGGGCAGAGGAACGGGATACCCGGGGGTTCATCTCAATCACGACCATACGACCAGTGTCCGGGCAAATACCGAACTGAACATTGGAACCGCCGGTTTCAACGCCAATCTCACGCAGAACAGCCACAGAGGCATTACGCATGATCTGATATTCTTTATCAGTCAGCGTCTGGGAAGGTGCGACCGTGATCGAGTCACCGGTGTGAACTCCCATCGGGTCAAAGTTCTCGATAGAGCAGACAATGATGCAGTTGTCGTTGCGGTCGCGCACCACTTCCATCTCGTACTCTTTCCAGCCAATCAGGGATTCATCGATCAGCAGCTCATTGGTGGGAGAAAGATCCAGACCCCGCTTACAGATCTCTTCAAACTCATCCTTGTTGTAGGCAATACCTCCACCGGAACCACCCATGGTGAAAGAAGGACGGATGATACAGGGAAAGCCTACCTGATCCAGCACAGCCTGAGCTTCTTCCATGGTATGCGCAATACCGGATCGGGGTGTTTCCAGACCAATGTTCTTCATTGCTGTGTCGAACATTTCACGGTCTTCAGCCTTATCGATAGCATCCCGGCTGGCACCGATCATCTGGACGTTATATTTTTCCAGAACTCCCTTATGGAACAAATCCAAAGCACAGTTCAGAGCGGTCTGACCACCCATAGTAGGCAGTACTGCATCCGGACGTTCTTTCTCAATGATCTTGGCGACTGTTTCCCAACGAATAGGCTCAATGTAGGTCGCGTCTGCCATGCTGGGGTCGGTCATGATGGTGGCCGGGTTAGAGTTCACCAGTATGACACGATAGCCCTCTTCTTTAAGGGCTTTACAGGCTTGGGCTCCGGAATAATCAAATTCACAGGCCTGACCAATGATGATAGGACCCGCACCCAGGATCAGGATGCTTTCAATATCTGTACGTTTCGGCATCG
Organism: Endozoicomonas sp. ONNA1; assembly: GCF_024606325.1. NCBI lineage: Bacteria > Pseudomonadati > Pseudomonadota > Gammaproteobacteria > Oceanospirillales > Endozoicomonadaceae > Endozoicomonas > Endozoicomonas sp. ONNA1. The sequence continues at coordinate 7,028 of NZ_JAHHPN010000240.1, read as the reverse complement.
TTGCTCTCGTAACTTGTCTCAGGCTTGCGGAGCTCTTTGCTCACGAAAGCCTGTTGTCTGTACTGTAAGTCTCTTTTTCAAGCGACCCGATCAGGATTGGGAAGCGGCTGTATGCTCTTCCAGCAGGCTGATAAACCGGTCAAACAGCACCGCCACATCGTGTGGCCCCGGGCTGGCTTCAGGATGCCCCTGGAAACTGAAAGCGGGCCGGTCGGTCAGCTCAATCCCCTGAAGACTGCCATCAAACAAGGATTTGTGAGTGACCCGGATATGCTCAGGCAGTTTCTCTTCAGACACGGCAAAACCGTGATTTTGACTGGTAATCATCACCACACCGGAATCCAGATCCTGCACCGGATGGTTGGCTCCGTGGTGACCAAACTTCATCTTCATGGTGCTTGCACCACTGGCCAGACCCAGCAGCTGATGACCCAAACAGATACCAAAGACCGGGATACGGGTTTCCAGAATATCCTGAATGGCCCTGATGGCATAATCACATGGCTCCGGATCGCCAGGACCGTTGGACAGGAAAACACCGTCCGGATTCATGGCCAGAACCTCTTCGGCAGAAGTCACTGCGGGCACTACCGTCAAACGGCAGCCACGCTGGGCCAGCATTCTGAGAATGTTGCGCTTCACACCAAAGTCATAAGCCACGACATGGAAAGGCTGCTCGTCAACAGACTGGTGATCATCAGACTCCAGAGCCCAGACGCCTTCTTTCCATTCGTAAGGTTCGGAAACCGTGACCTCCTTAGCCAGGTCCATACCTTTTAGGCCAGGGAATGCACGAGCCTTTTCCAGAGCTGCCGCTTCATCAATATGACCGTTCTCATCGGCCACCAGGATACAACCGTTCTGGGCACCCTTTTCTCGCAGGATGCGGGTCAGGCGACGGGTATCAATATCAGCGATGGCTACGATGTGATTAGTACGAAGATACTCATCAAGAGGCATTGTGTTTCGCCAGTTGCTTGCGAGAAGAGGAAGATCACGAATAACAAGGCCGGCTGCGTGAATTTCAGTAGACTCTTCGTCTACGGGAGTAATACCTGTATTACCAATATGTGGATAGGTGAGAGTGACGATTTGACGGGAATAAGAAGGATCGGTGAGTATTTCCTGATAGCCTGTCATGGCTGTATTGAAAACGACCTCACCACTGGTTTCTCCGTCGGATCCAATGGCAATGCCCCGAAAAAGACTTCCGTCTTCCAGAGCCAGTACGGCTGACTTAGTCAATGATTCCTCCCACATTCACCTCATGAAAATCATCTCATTCATGGGCAAAATGATTTTCTATACGCTCAAGGCTGTTCCACCTGCTCCCTTAAAGAGCACGCTCAAAAAAAGCGAGAGGTAAATTGAATCACCGTCTCGCTTTCTTATCCGACTTTTATCAGGGATTTCAGGGGCACGCTAACTGCCTCAATAAATCTAATGCAAATTTTTCGCATTTGAACACAATATTCGTAAAAAGACAAGATTTTCTTCTACCAGGAAACACTTGAATTCAGTGCACTCGTAAACAGGCATTTATGCATTTCGATCAGTCAAAAATCAGAATCATGTAGCAGAAAAACAATGTTAGATGAGTCACCCCCTGGAAAAGGTTACTTTTACCTGATGCGAAGTTCACCATGGAAACCAGCAACGTCAGAACCAACAATAATGCGTCGACATTATTCAAACCCAGAACAATGGTTTTGGATGTCAGAATTCCAATCAGCAACACGGCGGGAATAGTCATACCAATGGTGGCCAAGGCCGATCCCAGACAGATATTGATAGAGCGCTGAAGATTATTGGCTATTGCCGCCCTGATAGCCGCCATGCCTTCCGGAGACAGAACCAGAATCGCCACAATCATACCACCCAGATCCGAAGGCGCCCCCAGTTCATAAATCCCATAATCCACAATCACTGCCAGCTTTTTGGACAGCAATACAATGGGAACCATGTAGCAGAGCAAAAGCAGGGTATGCGACGAGACAGACAACTTCTTTTCACTCTTGCGATTATAACCCTCATTATCGCCCACAAAATAGTGCCGGTGCCTCATAGCCTGCATGCCCAGGAAAGCCAGATAGAGGACGACATTCATGACAACGAGAAAGACGATTTGCTCAAGGGAGAAAGTACCTATGGACGTTGACTCAGTAAAATTAGGCAGAATCAAACCCAACACAGAGAGAGGAATAAGAATCCCGAGAAAAGAGTTAGCGCCCTGTAAATTAAACGTCTGCTCAACATGCCTGACCCCTCCCAGAAGCAGCGACAATCCGACCAGCCCATTGAGTACAATCATCAGGACAGAAAACATCACATCCCGACCGAGTGTCGGATTATGACTACCCGTCAGCATTACGGCTGAAATCACAATAACTTCGATACTGATCACTGACAGGGTCAGTATCAGAGTGCCGTACGGCTCTCCCAGCTGTTCGGCCAAACCATCGGCATGGCGAACCACACCAAAGGAAGACCAAAGCATGACAACAAACAAAAGCAGAAACAGTCCGGCACTGACCCAGTTAGAAGAACCTGTCGTCAAAAAGTGGTTGCACAACGAATAGAACAGTATTGATGCTGCAATACCTGAACAAAGCCCAGGTTCGGATTTCAACACCAAAGGTAGTTTTATCACTGCTCAAGCTACCCGTAAAAAATATGTTTTGAAGGCTATTGATATGAGGAAAGTAGTCACTTAGCCGCATGTGAACAAATAATAGATGAGCTGAGAAAATCTCCCTAATCTTTCCCGGCTTCTTTGCCTGAAAGTCTTCTAAATTCTCCTGATGGAACTAATCACTCTCCCGAGACTCTAATATCCAGTGGACTATTAAATCCGGCAGTAAAGGAGTACACCAATGAACATTATAAACCATGCCATCAAGCTGATGGCTGCATTACCCGTAACTACGAGTTTGTGCGTCAACGCTGATAGTACAAAACAAGAAAAAGAATGCTCCCTGAACGCTACGCCGGCCGATTATGATATTGGGCGCCTCATTAAGACAGGAACCACGACAGAAGCAGTCTTTCTTTTTGCTCAAAAAGCCTCAATGATCAGTCCGTATGAGATTCACCGTTTTACCCAGCTTAACATTACTCCGGAATTCGTTGCATCGTTTCATCCTGGAGCGGCTGGTGAACCAGCTTTTATAAATGAAATTCTACAGGCAGTGTTAAGCCCCCAAACGGCGAATGGGTTCGGAGGTACATTATGATTAATAGTCACTTTCCAGCTCAGTCCGGACTTACCAATGAACTGTTAACACAAGAAAAAACCATTAAAGCAGAAAAAGGCGAACAAAATATTACTGATACCTTTGCCAGTCAGGCAAACCATAATATAAACAGAACCTTTAAGAATGATATTTGTGCAACTTCTGTCATAAACCAAGTACACACACCGGAAAGTACCCTGGAAAAACCTTTTCCTGCCCCCCCAACTAAACTAGAGCATTATTATGTTTCAACTCATGAAGGAATTACATGGCATAACAAAAAAAGAAAAGCTTATGAAAGTTCGTCCACAGAGGCACTTCCAGAAAAGTTAAAAAGCAGTAAAGAGTCTTCTATTATCGAAAGTAGTGCTCTCCTGCAAGCTGGTTGTTTGATACCAAAGGACAAGCAATGGATATCTTTTCTTCAGGATTTTTTCAGGCAGATACCGATTCATGCATCATCTATGAATAGAATTACCTCTTTACAAAGTAAAGCTGGAAAAATTAAAGAAATCGTTTTTCTGGTAGAAGCTATCCACGGTCGGGGTTATGGAAATTTAAACCTGTATATAGAATTCTTAAGGAATTTTGTCAGACTTTCTCCTGGCACTTTACATCTGGTTCGCTTTTCTGGCTATGAACCTACTCTTAGCAACAAATTACCAAATCTTCTTTCTGGTTTACCTGCACGTGACATTGATGAATTTATCATTTATGGGGAACACAAATTATCGTCACCAGAAATAAGACCGGATAAGCTATTTGGTATTCCATACATCGTAGAAGAGACAATACCAACCCATCTTTTATCAAAAAACACACTACAAATTTACACCGTTTGGGACTCGTATAAAACATCAACAAAAGCTCCATTATTTCAAATAACTAACTATAGGTGGTTCCCTGAATCTACAAGGGAAATGCCCCTGAAAAACCTAGAAAATCATCTGCCCATTTATCCATATGAGATCAATAAAGATACGTCAACACCAGAGTTAATGAAAAGGGATATAGCTAACAGCTTAGAAAATCCAGTCACACAAGGTTATGATACTGAAAAACTAGCTCAATTTTTTACCGAATTATTGCAATCGGCCAAAGAAAATAAAATATATCTAGCCCTTTCCTATCATGCTTCGGGGATGTTAAAACATGAGTATTACAATTACACAAATGCCGCTAAAGCGTGTTTTGGCGATAAGCCTATCATTATTATTGCACCACACAGCGAGAAGATCGACCTGTCTGAAAAAGAAAAAAAAGAGCTCAGTGATACTGGTAATATAGAGTTTTCAACTAATTACTGCCTGGACTTTACTGCTGAGAAATCACTTAAAGATAAGGTCACCGTATTTGAATTTACTTTTTTACCTAAGCGACTGTTTGAGTTGATTTGTTATTTTTCCAACATCCCCATTTATGCACCGGGAGCCAGCACCGCTAATATTGCACAATGCTTAAATAAACCCTACCTTGGACTGAGCAGATGTGGTCATGAAATACCAACAACAGGCAACCCAAAACTCTTAGGCCGCTGGAAAGTAGCTAATAGTGCATTTCATTTTAATCCATTCCTTATGCAAGAGGTTAAATCAGCTCTGTTAACAATGAGCAAAGAGCAAATAGAGTTATGTGACAGAAAAATCAAACATGATCTCTGGTATACCCCTGAGAATGCCCATTTAGAACTCAATAAAATATGTAGAGTAATCACAGACGAAATCCTGAGATATACTGGGCTAATCTCAACGTTAATTCCGCACTTTTTTAATGGAACGGATACCTCAAAAATCCATGAATATACTCATCTCTCAGCTGATGATCGGCAAAGTTACTTTACCCGGTTATTAGACGAAGGTAGATTACCCGAGTTTTGCCAGTACGTCTGTGATAAATCAAATGAAATAGTGCTTGATTATATGTCTCAAACAACTAAGCCAGGAGATAGTTTTTATGAACTGGCCAGAGCATTACAACAAAAGGCATTGCATCCTGACAACAACATGATGTTGGAAGTATTAGAAAGAAATCTTCCGGATAACTGAAATCCGGCTCAGCCAAAAATACCTTGTTCAGGGGGCTTTGAATAAATCCTCTCCTTCGCACAACTTCCAGCATCTGTACCTGGCCAATGGCTTCGATAAAAACATCCAGCTTTCTGCGGTTCCGGTCAGCTGCACAGAACGAACCCATTCAGAGACAAAACTATATTTCCCTCCCAGGGGAACTAATATCTCTCCCGAAACTCTAATACCAATAGTGCTTTCTAACTTTCGTGATGAGCATGGATATTTGAGCTTTAAAACAAGGCGGCATAAGGAGTCATAGCCTTAGCTATGGTGACGATCGCCAACGCAGGATTAAGGCTCGACTCTTCAGCGCAATAGGGAGTTAGAAAGTTCGATTGGTATGAAAGGACTATTGAACCCGGCACTAAAGGAGTACGCCAATGTGCATTCCAAATTCCATCAAGCTGATATCTGCATTACTCATAACGATGAGTTTTTGTGTCAACGCTGATATTACAGAACAAGAAGAACATTGCCTGAACGACGCACTGGCCGGTTATGATATTGAGCGCCTCACAGAGGTGGGAACCACAGCAGAAGAAGTCTTTCTTTTTTCTCAAAAAGCCCCAATGGTCAGCCCGTATGACATTCACAGATTTACCCAGCGTAACATGACTCCGGAAGTCGTTGCATCGTTTCATCCCAGTGTGGCTGGTGAACCTGCTTTTATAGATAAAATTCTACAGGCAGGGTTAAGTCCCCAAAAGGCGAATAGCTACCTCGAAGCCGGCGTTGATCAGGCCAACATTTTGACCAGTTACTTCAAAAATGGAATACCTCCTGATCTTGCAAGCGCCTTATACAAAAATGGCTACTATTTCTACGCTGACTCTGACTATTCGAAGGTTTGGCTTCAAGAAACAATGGAAAAGGGGCTAACCATAGAAGATCTGCCCAGATACAAGGGACTCGCCTCAACAACCAATGAATTAAAAGAACTCTACGTTTCAAAAGTGCCTACTGATTTTCTTCATAAAGCCCTGAGTATGGATATAACCCTGAACCTGCAAGATGCAAAATCTCTTTACTTTCGTGGCATTGACCTGGACACCTACCCATCTCTAATCTCTGACGAACGGACCTGCACTGTATATCCCACAACCCGTCTTGAGTTTGAACACCTTGGTAATCTTGCTGGCTACCAGAGCAAAAAAGAGACTATTCCTCTACCAAAAGCTTTATTTTTCCGGCTTAACACAGTATTTTCTGGCAGAGATTTTTCACAAGAATTTATGCGACATTTTTCAACCGACGATCAGGAAGAGATTTTCAAGTACGTTGAAAACATAGCCAAACGTGTAAAAAACCCAACGATTTATAATTTGCTCTACCTGACAGCGGAGATTGTTTCAGAAAAGCTTCACTACGAATCAGTGGATGAAGGAGAACTGGAGCTGACTTTCCCGATAGATTGTTCAGTAGCTGAATATTGGCGAAGGGGCATTGGCGACTGTGATAAATACTCGGCATTGGGGACGGTTGTTTTTGCTCAACTGAAACAAATGTTTCCTGACGTACTGGCAAACGTTTACCTCATCAACGAAATGTTTTCGACATTAAAAAAACATTCCTGGAATACCGTCGTCATTGCAGAAGAAGATCGCCTGATATTCAGCTACATTGACATAACACAGTACGACCCCGGTAATGCCTATTTTCAACACCTTATTATTCGGTTTCTTCTACAACTGCATGATGCCATTCAGAATCTGAATGAGGCATCTGG
>NZ_JAHHPN010000239.1:0-1675 GCF_024606325.1 Endozoicomonas sp. ONNA1 | reverse complement strand
GGTAACATCAAGATATCCTTCTCATGTTAATATTCATCCATGCCTCAATGGCTAGTGATTATCTCCTTTAGACAATAATGTTTTTATAAAGTTCACCCGTCAGCCTTAAGAACGCAATAGAAGAAACAACAACAAGCTTGCAAGACGATTTACACTGGTCAACGTTGTCTGAATAGATCAGACCTTATTCGCAGACCACCTGACGTATCTACCAACTTCAGGGTTTCTTTGTCTTGCCGCCTCGATAAAAGCATCATCAATTTTAAGCTTGGAAGTAGCATATTTGAAAGCCAGTGGATTCTTTGCAATTAAGTTCAGCATGTACTCGCGATCATTCAATAACGTTCTACTGGCATTTTTTAAGATATTAACACTGACAGCCATTAAGCTTTCAATAATGTTTTTATCGCTTCGAATTCTTCCACCAGCATAACTTAAAACACTGGGCAACTCTGCGACAGCGGCTTTGACGACATCACTATCATTCCTCAGCTCCTCACTCAAATATTGCAGTTCTGTGGGATGTTTTGAAATGGTGGGTAATACAAAATCTTTATCATTCCTAACCCGATGGCTGGCATATTTCAATCCATGCTTCAGCAGGATCTCCCTGACCTTTTCTTTATGATCCCCAAGCAGTTGGCACGGTGGTAGATAAAACTCCAGTTTGTAACGGTAAGATGGATTGATAACAAAGCATTGATTACCCAAGTCATACAATTGCTCAACCAATTTAGTAGCGATTATGGGATTTAATAACAAAAAATGATGCAAGAGCTCCCTGCGGGTGTTCTCACTTATCTCATCACTCATAAACATTTTCAACAGAACACCCCCCGGTTTTCCCTGGAGAAAATCTGGCCACCTGGACAACAACCGGGCATGATGAGAAAACTGTTGGTAGTGTTTGCTTAAAAGCTGGCTGCAAGGGACAAGAATGTACCTGCGGCTCTCATTACGATAAGACATTACGAAAAGGCAATGTTGAAAGGCGAATCTATCCGCTTCTGTCGCCAGATCACGATTAAGCCGTTGTGCAAGCAAGTTAAAGTCCCACTGACCTCCTTCAAAAATGGGACTGGAATTCAAATCAAGATCCAGATTACATATAGCACGTAACACAATGATCAGCTTCTCAAAGGCATCCTGCATGGTTTGACGAAATTTCATTCGGGGGCATTCGACAGTCATTTCACCCGCAACGGCGTTGCAACTTAGCTTCATGCTACCCGCATTTTTATCCAGTTCTATCTTCTTCAATAATTGCGCCAGAAACCACATACGACTGAACTTGCCGGATTGATCATCGTCATCCGTTCCATTAAATTGGTCAGAAAATCTCAGCCGCAAGGTTCGTCCTTTCCCTCCCTCTGCACGCTCAAGTAGCTCGATAAGGCCCACATGACTTCCTAACTCCAGGTTGACAATCACAACTTTATCCGTACTAATGACAGTCCCTGAAAGCTCTAGCTCTTCCATAGACGCTTTGGCCGAGGCCCTCAATAGCGGCGGCACCTTCTCATCCGGCTCAGCCAGAGTCGTGCAATCGATATAGGTGATTTTCTTTATCGTAGAGATCCTGCCCTGACAAGAAGCCAGAGTGACCGGTGCCAATGCCTTTACAAAGCGCTTATGCAGGGCAAAAATCAGCTCATGGACACTCCGCACCTGCTCA
>NZ_JAHHPN010000014.1:0-2357 GCF_024606325.1 Endozoicomonas sp. ONNA1 | reverse complement strand
ACTTTAACCTGCTTGCACAACGCCTTGATAGTGATGTTGTGACAGAAGCTGATAGATTCGCCTTCCAAAATTGTCTTTTCTTAATGGTTTGTAGTATCCAATATGACATTCTTCCCAGTTGCTATCGGTTATTAAACCACCACCAACTGCAATTTATTGATCATTGTCGACGCTTAACTAATTTGGAGAATTCTTTAGAGAAAGTGCTAATAAGTGATGATATCGCTGAGGACACCCGCAGGGAACTCTTTCATCATTTGTTATTATTAGATCCCAGGTGGACTATCCCATTGGTTGAGGATGTGTATCCTCATTTGAGGGGTAAAAGCTTTATTATCGATCCATCAGAAGATTACGAACTGAAGTTTGTTATTTCACCTGATCAGCCGTTCAGCGAACATAAAGAAAAAGTCAAGAAAGCCTTTCTGGAGAATGGGCTTCTATATGCCAGTCAAAGGCTGCATGATGAATTCTCTGCTTTTAAACAAGGCCGGTAATTTTGTGAATAAGGTCTGATCTATTCTGACAATCTTGAATTAACAGGTTACTGTCGTTTTTCCTTGTGCCTGCTTCAGACTGAAGGCTGATCTTTATAAAAAATCATGGCCGAATAAGAGAAGCTTATTGATGTGCCAGCCATTGAATCACGGATGGATATTATAAAAGGGATATCACAATGTTTAATACTAATTCTGATAAATCGAATGATCGAATCCTGACAACTTATGCAAGTCAGAATATCTGGGCTGGCAGCCCATCCAAAGGGGCTGATAGTTCACCCAAAAGGTATCTCGATGATTCTGATCCCAGTGGCGTTTCGACCTGCGAAACGCCTTTAGCCAAGCGTCTCTGCAGTTTATCTGTTTCAGATCAGACACCCCCCAACCGGGAAGAACTGGGGGGTAAGGGGCTGTTTTTGTGGCGCATGAAAAAAGCAGATCTGTCTGTTCCGCCATTCAAATGTGTGACATCCCGGGTCATGAATGCACTTGAACAGCACCCTCTTGATACCCATTGTTTAGCCCGCTACCTTCCCATGATTGACTGTGAACTTGAGGCAGAGACAGAGATCAGCCTGACGAGGATCAGGGCACGTCTCAATGCCTTGCCACCTTCAGAGCAGACCAAAAGGAATAGCTGGCTGGCGGGTCTGGCGAAATTTATTGCCAGTGATGATTATTACGAGCAGGTTAAAGATTCTGAAGCGGCCCGACAAATCGGTGATCTGCGCAGTCAGCTGGACAGACTTGCCACATCACGGTCTGTGATTGTTCGCAGTTCCGGCATCAATGAAGATAACTACGGTGATGCCCAGGCGGGTAAATACCTCTCTTTAGTTCAGGGAGAAGAGGATATTTTGCGAACCTGTCTTAAAGTCATGGCTTCAGCTTACCAGCCTGAAGTATGCTCTGAAGGTATACCGCAACCCATGGCGCTGGTCATCCAGCAGTGTATTGATTGCAAATACGGCGGGGTCGTCATGAGCTTTCAGGCCTTTCAGGATGATACTGTCAGGGTTGAGTACACACAGGGCCAGCCCAGAGGCATTGTGGCAGGGCAGTCCGGTAACACGCCACACCGCATTGATATTTATCGCAAGGATCGCAAAGAAGAGGCTGTCAGCTCTCAATACTTTCCCGGAACGCTCTCAAGTCACTTCATCCTGCACAAGAACAATGACGGCTATTCGGAAACAAGAATTGATCATGCTGATGCTCAATCAAACGACGCTGGACAGCAACTCAGTGATGCCATGGTTGCAAAGCTCAGGGAGGTGGTGACAGAGCTGGAAGACCTTCTGCTCTGCCCCGTTGATGTGGAGTTTGCCATTGATCATCAGGATCGCCTGTTCCTGTTGCAGGTGCGCCCTGTTACCCGGCTTTCTGGCGGTATGGATTTTGCCATGCCTATACCCGAACCCGAAGAAATTCTGGCCATTGGCGAGGGTATCAGCGAAGGCTACTGCACCGGACCCCTCTGGCTGGCCAGGGAACGAGACGCAGACTCTATGTCAGAGGGAGCCATTGTCGTGGCACACCACGCTGAAGATTGGATGCTTGAGCCAGAGTTTATCAAGCGGGCAGGGGGTTTTGTCCTTGCCGAAGCAGGATTCAATGATCATGTAGCGATCTTCCTGAAACAAGAAAAAATAACCTTAATGCGTGCTGGTGAAGAGTTTGTGGCATTGGCCGCCCGGGATGGCCAACAGGCGACACTGGCCTGCGCCCGCTTTAAAGATGAGCCAGGAGCCTTCATTGTTGCCGGTGACATTACCGAAAAACTGGCCAGTCTCAGAAGCCTGTCCTCTGCTGTTTCTGATTTACCTTTAACGACAGCCGTCCCGTCACGGGATGATT
>NZ_JAHHPN010000238.1:0-20829 GCF_024606325.1 Endozoicomonas sp. ONNA1 | reverse complement strand
CACCATCAACCCACCTGAGTACAGCGGTCGAAAACCGCTATCACCGGCGCTGAAAGGGCGTTTCCGGCATTTACCCATCCGCCAGTACAGCCCGACAGAATTGCAGACCATTGCTGAGAAAGTGTTGCCAGAGACCCGGCAGGGGAAAATCATCGCTGAACAACTGACGAAGCTACATTGTCGTCTGAGGGCTTACCTGCAACGGAAAAAACTCCCATTGCAGCCGACCAGTCTTGATTTACAGAATGTGGCCAGAGCTGTTGTCAGAGGGGGTGATTTTACCGAAAAAGCACTTCATCAATGCCTCAATCAATACTATCGGCTTTACCTCGTGGCCGCCAAAACATCGCTGGAGATACTGCCCGGGTCATCGGCTCTTGCCATAGGTAAAAGTGGGCTTGATATTGAACTTTGCAAGTGGTTCAACCAGACGTTTTCGCGCATTAATCGCCCGTGGGTAATACGACGGAGTTATCTCAATAGTATTGACGAGAAAAGCCATGAAATTCGTATCAAGGACAAGCTGAGTGACACGGAAATCAGGACGGAGATCGTCAAACGGATGGCTGAGGCAAAATGGCGAGCAAACGGTCTTCCGTTGAGGCCGGGTCGGTCGGAAGACATTATAATCCAGGCACTTTACCAACACTGGCTGACCCGTTGGTTCGATCTTGAGTATGGCCAGGCGGGCGCGAACGCTGATAGCCTGTTTCAGATGACGGAAGAAGTGAAACGAACTCTGCAAACGTTGGCTTCCAGGGGTTATCTTCAGGAGGCTGACCAGCGGATAGAGGCATGGCATGCCGATGATGCTCGATTGTGGCCCGCGTTCTGGCATCAGATGAGTGATATGGCGAACCGTTGGGTTGACGATTTTACCGAGGAAGCGTTAGCTGACGAAAAAACGGCTATTGCCAGTGATCACGATCCTAAACAATACATTTCAGAAGTCGAATGGGAAAAAGCTCCGGCATTAGACTGGAGCACGAACTTTGAGGACCAGGTGGAGCAACATTATGTACAATGTGAAGTGTTTAATACGCGGAACTATCCTCTCAATATGTATCGCTGGTGGGCAATGGACGTTTATGTGACTGCTCAGGGCGATATCAGACAGCTTGTTATTAATGACAAACACATTCATGGGTTCGATACCCTCAAACCGGAACGGTTACCAGAGCATGGTCGGGAAGTAGCACTAGCAAGCAATCAAACGCTGGCAACCTTTGAGATACCATCAAACATCGACAAATATGCACTGCCCAGCCTGAAGGCTAACGATTACATCGTGGCCCTTCGTGTAGAACCCGATTTGCCATTCACCCTCATCAGGGACCGATATACCGGGCTTCACACGCTGTATTTTACAGAGGCTAGCACCAGACAGGGTATTAAATGCGCTTATATCATAGAGCACAGAGAATCGGGCAAAAAAACACCTGCTAAACGAGCACGACCCAATCGATCAATACGTTCCGACGCCTGCTGTTCAGAAGGCATGAAAACAGTACTCAACAAACTGTTTAAGAACGCTAACGAACAACCACCCGAAGTACAGGTGATTTTGTCGAGAATAGAAAACGCCAAAAACACGGAGCAAAAAGTTGAGGCAATCACGGACTATTGCCGAAGTTTTTCCGGTAATTTTAAACCAGAGCGCCCTAAAAATTTCTTTGATTTCCTCGTCACGAAGCGGCAAGGCAGCTGTCGTCATCGTGCGCCTGTCTTTGTGGCTTTTTGTCGTTATTTCGGGATTCCAAGCCGACAAATTGGAAGCCGTATCCACAGATTTGCCGAGTATTCCGGGGATGGCGGCAAAACCTGGAAGTCGGTGGACTTGGGTGGAGCAACTTCACGCTTAACAAAAATAATACCTCATTTCCAGCCCACCATAAGGTTCAGTCGTTCCAGTAGTGAGTTTAATAAGATTAAGACTCTCCTGAAGGATATTCTGAAAAGTGCTGATTCAGCACAACAGCAAGCTCTGGCTAAAGCCTGTGGCGTCAGCCTTGAGGAGCTGAACAGAATCCTTGAGAGTGCATTGCCAGCAGCCAATTTAGATATTCATAAAGTGGCAAGAAAGCTGTGGGAAGAAAAGGATTTAACCGGTTTTTCCCTGGGCGTCTCAATATTAGAGTCGCTGGAAACAGATTTATTGGGCCATCGCGAGAAGGAATTGGTCAGTGTTGTGTCTCGTTACCCTGGACATATCTGTAAATCAATGTCAGATGCAGTCATACGGATCTTGTCCGACAGTGATAAAGATCTGGTCACTGAGCAACTCAATTTACTCCATTCAAAAATGATTGATCAGGCTGGAGTCAGTCGTTACCAGTGGTTGACTTCAATGGTATACACACTGGCTAAGTGTGACCCGGCCACCCCCTCGTTTATTCTCTTTGCCCGTGAAGCTCTGGAATCGGGTTGGCTGGACCCGCTGCCGACCTATGAGAGCGAAGTGATGAGAGCCGATTGCCATCATTGGTTACTTGAGCGTCTGGAAGATGTCGATGAACTCAAGGTTCAAGCCACCCATTGCCTGAAAAAGTGGTACGGGGAATTATTGTCCAGAGAAAAAAATAGTCAGGTATGGCAGCTGGCTTATGAAAGATTCCAAAAGAACAGAGGTGCTACTCTGTTCGTGACTCATTGTCATGATGGGTTTTTGCGACTCCTTGAAAAGAAAATTGCCAGCTCATTAATACAGCCTGTCTGGACAGATCAACCTGAAGGTGTTCCCGATATAGAACGTATGTTGGTGCACAATCCTGCTTTTCCGCAGTTAATATCGGGTAAAGGTAACCACCGCCCGGTGATTATCATGGGTGAACCTTCCCGGCACGAAACCGGCATGGCTGAAAAGACCGAAGCCCTGTTTCGACTAAACGTTGAGAACAGCCCGGAATTGAAACGGATACTGGAAAAAGTCGATCAATGTGAAGCAACGAAGCAACAGTACTACTCTGATATTCAAGCATTGGAAAAGGATCACAGAAAAACTTTGGGTTATCAGAAAAATCATGCTCAAAAAGAATATGAGAAAAAAAATCTTGCTATCAAAAGCTGGTACAAACCTATTATAGAGTCCCTTGAGGCGTCACCAGAGGACCGAAAGCTTTTGGATGATTTGAGAAAAAAATGCAGTCGAGCGATTTGGCAGGCCTTCAGTCATTATCTTTATGGGATGGCGAACTCGAAAGGTGGTTGTTTAACCTATTGTTGGGCCAAAGCTTCCTTCGGAGCGAGCATGAATTTTGAAAACTATGGCGCTCATGCTCCATCCTCACCTGAAGAGCTGTATGCCATGATGTCGGTAATTGAACACTCACACTGGGTTGTGCAAGCGATTAAGGAAAACTATTTACGGCAGGCGCACGACGCCAGTGACGCTCTGATTCTCAAATCCGATGAGCTGACAAAAATTGCCGAAGAGTTTTTTAACAACGTGAATTTGAAGTCGATCTCTAATGCATTGGTGTAACACCAGGGATGTATTTTTTCTACCTGATTACTGCTAAATGATTGTAGACGTTGCACTTGTCATAGCCCCACGTCATGCTATCTGACAGTAGCCACCTTCCCCTTTTGTAGAGGCGAATTCGGGGATATAACAAACGACGAGGCTTTGACATGGGGCAACAGAGTCAGCTGGCACTGCTGGGCAAAAAACGCTTTCTACCTTTTTTCCTGACCCAGTTCCTGGGTGCCTTTAACGACAACCTCTACAAGAACTCTTTATTACTGATGGCGGCATTCGCCGCAGCAGAGAGCCTGCCATTTAACTCAGATCTTTACATCAATCTGGCTGCTGGCCTGTTTATTCTTCCCTTCTTTCTTTTTTCCAGTGCGGCCGGGCAGATCTGTGACAAATATGAAAAATCGATGATTATCCGCCGGATCAAACTGCTGGAAATTGTCATTATGGCGGTCGCTTCCGGCTTTATCCTTACCCAGAACTATCTGGTTCTGCTGACTCTGCTGTTCTTGATGGGGATTCAAAGCGCTTTTTTCGGGCCGGTTAAATACGCCATTATTCCTCAACACCTCAATGAAAACGAACTGATGGGCGGCAATGCACTGGTAGAAATGGGTACTTTTGTTGCCATACTGGCGGGTACGCTGGGTGCGGGTATTTTGACTGAACAGCCCGATGCTACTATGTGGATAGCCATTTCTGTGGTTCTGTTCGCCATCCTGGGTTATTTGGCATCTCTGTTTATACCCAAGGCTACAGCGGCTGCTCCCGATCTGAAAATAAACTGGAACCTCTTTCAGCAAAGCCTGATTATGATCAGGAAAACCCGATCAAACGACAGCGTTCACAAATCCATTATTGCTATTTCCTGGTTCTGGGCACTGGGAGCCGCCTACCTGACACAGCTTCCCAACCTGGCCAGCGAGACCTTGAAAGGCAGCCCGGAAGTCGTCAGTATCATGCTGGCGATGTTTATTATTGGTGTCGCTGCCGGTTCACTGTTCTGTGGACAACTTTCCAAAGGCCGTGTTGAGCCGGGTATTGTACCCATCGGTGCTCTGGGCCTGAGCCTGTTCGGAATCGATTTGTATTTTGCTATCACTCCTGCCACAACTACGAACTTACTGAGCATTAGTGCTTTTGTCGAAAACGCTGAGAATCTGAGAGTATTACTGGATCTGGGCATGATTGGCTTTTTCAGCGGCCTGTTTATTGTGCCTCTGTACGCCATGGTTCAGCAGAGAACACCTGCGAACCTTCGTGCACAGACGATCGCCGCCCTGAATGTTCAGAATTCATTTTACATGGTGGTCAGTGCCTTGTTTGGCATGGTATGCCTGGGGGTACTACAGCTGTCCATTGAACCATTTTTCCTGACACTCGGTGTACTTAATTTGCTGGTCTGTGCCCTTATTTTCAGACGGGTGCCGGAATTTATAGAACGTTTTGTTGCTCGTTTTGTTAAGAAAGTTGCCGGTCATTGATACTCAATGGCATCTTCCAGCTTGTCTTCTGTGTGCTTTTTTTTCATTAGTCCAGTCTTCCACGGACAGGGAGGGCACCCTGGCGAACTCGCGGGTATTATTGGTGACGCAGGTCATGCCAAGGCTTCGGGTATGTCCCGCGATGAGATTATCGTATCCACCGATTTGCTGACCTGTTGAGCAAAGGTGCTGTCGGATATTGGCCGAATGATCGGCGGCTTTTTCATCAAAGGGAAGAACGGAAACCCGCAACAGGAACTCATTCAGCATGGTGATTTTGCACTGCTTTCTCTTTTCGCTGTCGGAGTTATATACCCCGAACATCAGCTCATCATAGGTGATTGAGGAAATGAACATATCGCCACTGTGGTTGGCTATCTTCTGGCGTACCCGCATGGGGTCGCCTTTTTGCATAGCGAAAATAACCATATTGGTATCCAGCATATATTTCATTCGCCCCAGTCTCCCAGATCCCTGATCTGCATGTCGGGCTGAGGCTCACGCTCAAACTCAACGGCGTTTTCATCAATCATCTGAAAGAATGAGTCCCAATCCCCTTCTATCGGCGTGATTAGAATAGATTCTCCGCGCTTGGAGATTCTGACACGCTTTGTGCCCTCCGGCAGCTCAAACTCTTTCGGGATTCTGACCGCCTGTGAGCGGTTGTTTCTGAATACGCTGGTTTCCATGTTTAGCCCTGTATATATAATTTGTATATCCCAAACAGTAGACTATGACAACCGGTAGATCAATATGTTCAGAAAGGTTGCCATCAACAGCTTTGGGTCACTGGCGCTCTTGCCGCTCAAGGTTCCGGTAAAAATTTTCATGGGAGCCAAAGGAGATCAGTTCCAGAACCAGCTCGCCGTCGTCAAAGTAATAGGCCAGCAGGGTCAATTGTTTTGTCATCTTGAATTTATATACCCGGAGGTGGCTCAGAACGCCTTTCTTCTTATCGCCAATATCGGGATTGTCGGCTATGGCTTTGATGGCTGTATCAAGATCTGCTTTCTGGTTTGGCCTGAGTTTTTTCACGGCTCTTGCAAACCGGGCTGTCTGGAGTATCGTTTCTGCTTTAGCCAAAACGGTACTCCGAGACCAGACCCTGTTTGCGCTCTTCTTCGGCTTCCAGAATATCCTCTATGAAAGTAATGGGCAGGTCAGGGTTTTCCTTGGCTACCTTGCCAAGGCTGGCCCAGTATTCCACCTGTTTTGCCGCCGAGCGTTTTTTGACCTTGCCAACAAGAGTTGCAGCGGTCACCAGTTCTTCATCCAGTCGTAAGGGTCTGCTTGGCATGTTTCAAATCCTGTTTTTTGTATCAGACTGCTACAAATATAGTTATGTGCATCATGCCTGTCAAAAGCCCTGACCATTTTCGTGAGGTCGCGAAACTTGCATAATGCCCACTCATTCATCACTGACCTTTTTACATGACTTTTATCGCACCTCCCTGCCAGGAACCTTTGACGGAGCTTTACCGTGACGCTGAATTGGTGGTCGTTGTTAAACCTGCGGGGCTGCTAAGTGTTCCCGGTCGTCCACCCAACCATAACGACAGTGTCCACGCCCGGTTGCTTGCTATTGAGCCGGAAACCAGAGTTGTCCACAGGCTGGATATGTCCACATCGGGACTGATGGTGTTCGGCTTGAATGCCGCCAGCCACAGAGAACTGAGTCGACAGTTCCGGGATCGGGAAGTGGAAAAAGGCTATATCGCAGAAGTCTGGGGGGTGCCGGATCAGAAATCAGGAGAAATTTGCCTGCCTTTGATCTGCGACTGGCCTAACCGACCCAGACAGATGGTCGATCATGAGCTTGGTAAAAAGGCTCTGACCCGTTATCACCTCATGGCGGGTGATGGCGCTTATGGCAGGGTCTGGCTGGAACCAGTGACCGGCCGGTCTCATCAACTGAGGGTTCACCTGGCTGAGCTGGGACACCCTGTTCTGGGCTGTGAATTTTATGCTCATGACGAAGCCAGAACAGCGTCTGAACGTTTGCACCTGCACGCCAGCCTGCTGATTTTCAAACACCCTGCCACGGGTGAAACCATGAAGTTTGAAAGCCAGCCTCCTTTCTGAAGGCTGGCGGAATTGAGGTATTACTGGAAAAACTAAGTAAAAGCCTCGAGAAGAACAACCGCTTGCACAAGAGTTCAGAGACCATCACTTCGTTCGTTCTCTTTTATATTTCTCTGTCCGATACCCGCTCAGTAAACATCCTGAGAGTCATTGTTATCACTTTCCCTGAAGGTAAGCTTATTAAGGAGAACTCTCCATAGTTCACTTTTTCAAGGGCTGTGATACTGCCTGCAGTTTTTTCAGCCGGGGTCCTGATGAATGCCTGCGAATCTATTTTACAAAGCCTGCACCGGATTGTTGGACAGGAGTAATCGATCATCCGGAAAACTGTTCAATTTCAAAGTCGGACGCAGTTTGCCGGCCGCTCTGATCCTTTCAGTATCTTTCTCAAAGATTGCTTTTGCTCATTCCATTGACAGGCATGAAGTCAGTGCTTTTGAACAATTCAGAACGGTTACCGGCAACATTCAGGGCAGCCTTTACCAAAGTGCGCGAAAAGCTGGAGTTTCAGCCTCTGTCATTCAGCAGTTTGAGACTATTTTTCGATGGCAGCTTGATTTCAATAAAGATCTGAGGGTCGGCGACCGTTTTGAACTACTGATTGACGACTCCCCTAAAAACAGTCAGGGGTTTGGCGGTGACATTCTGGCTGCCCGACTGTATCAGAAGAATAAAACCTACACAGCGGTTCGTCACAGCGATGGGAAGTACTATACGCCGGAAGGGAAACTACTCGGCAGTTCTTTCTCACGATACCCTCTGAGTATAAAAAGTCAGGTCAGCTCTGGGTTTAACCCTGCCAGAAAACACCCGATCACCGGCCAGATTCGCCCGCACCGCGGAACAGATTGGGCAGTGCCGGTAGGTACTGCGGTTTATGCACCGGCTGACGGAGCCATCGTTAAAGCAAAAACCAATCACCCGGCGGCAGGTACCTTCATCGAAATGCAACATGGCAAACGCTATGTCACCCGGTACCTTCATTTGAGCCAGCTGAATGTGCAAGAAGGGCAACAGGTTCGCAAAGGGGACGTGATTGGTAAAACTGGAAATACCGGTTTATCTACCGGTCCTCACTTGCATTACGAATTGTTAATCGACGGCAGGGCCGTCGACGTTATGACTGCTAAACTGCCAAACGGAAAGCCTTTGCGAGGGGAGGCGTTGAAGCAATTTAAAATAGCCACAAAACCGATAATCGCAGCGATGAACCAGAATCGACAGGAACTACTCCTTGCCAGCAAGGAAACCAGTCTTGGTGATAACTGGCTGATGATGAAAAACCGCGGCGCATTTTAAAATCATTAGGAACAACATCACTCGGCAAGGTACCATTGACATCCACGCCCACTCAGTTCGCTGATGGTCTTACGCAAATTAAAGATAATAATAAAAATACTGCTTTAGCAGGTTTCAGTAGAATGAGGCCCCCTATGCAAATGCGAACCCTGACTGAATGGCTTGATGCTTACGCCGAAAGCCACCAGAACCCTACCAACAAGCTAATTCACTGGATCTGTGTTCCGGCGATCATGTTCAGCATCATTGGCATGGTCTGGTCTTTCAGCCCTGCCGCCGTTTTTGTGGTCATGGCCATCACCCTGATTTTCTACTTCATGCTCTCTCTGCCTTTGACACTGGGCATCATCGCTTTATATGCAGCTATGAGCTGCATAGCTGCCAGCCTTAGTGAGTATTTACTGACCGTCAGTATTGCTGTTTTTGTTGTATCCTGGATCTTCCAGTTTGTCGGCCACAAGATAGAGGGCAAAAAACCCTCCTTCTTCGAAGACATCCAGTTTCTGCTGGTCGGGCCACTCTGGTGTCTGAGTTTTCTGTTTAAGAAGTTGAGCTTAAAGGTCCAATGAGGAGGAGCATGAGATCTCTTGGGCTATTATGTACCCTTGTCTTTGAATCTTGAGAAAACGACCGGGTGGCGAATGAAAAAACTGAAAAATGAAAGTGAACTGGTCAAAGAGGCTCTGAGAGTCGGAGCTATTTATGCCCAAAAACGCAAAGCGGGGCAGTTTGAACCGACCGACTCCGCCAAGCAAAAAGTTGAATACCTCTACCGTCTGCTGGTTCATGACAAGCTGATACAACCTCTGGTGAAAGGGGAAGAATCAGAGCCGAGCATGAAGCGCAAGCTGGCGCTCTGGATATCCCGCCAATTGCCAGAAAACCATCCGCTGTTGAAATAGATGCCCGAAATACAGCCATGAGCCGCCGTAACTGATTTAATCACCGGCGGTAAGGGCATTTTTTCATGGCAAAAAGCGGGAATAACAGTAAACTTCTCGGCTCGCACTTCATCTGTACCGGTAATCATGACCCTTATTCTTCGCTGCCCTGTCTGCCACGAACCTCTGGCACAGTCATTCCATACTTCCGGTATGGGTCTGGGCTGCATCCGGAATCACCAGTTTGACCGGGCCAGGCAAGGGTATTTTAATCTGCTTCCGGGGCATAAAAAGCGCAGTAAAAACCCGGGCGATGATAAAACAATGGTTCAGGCCAGAACCCGATTTCTGGACAAGGGCTACTACAAGCCGGTGGCTGATTCGCTGGCCAATACTCTGGACAGTCTTGGGAAGCCTTCAGTAAGCCAACTGTCTATTCTCGATGCCGGATGCGGTGAAGGGTACTACACAGAAAGGTTACAACAGACGTTTCCGGAAGCCTCAGTAACCGGCATTGATATCTCCAAGCCTGCCATTGTAGCCTGCTGCAAAAGAAACCAAGCTGTCCAATGGCTGGTGGCCAGCGTCAATGACATTCCCGTCAAAGATCAGGAGTTGGACGTCATCATCAGTGTATTTTCACGATGCGACTGGAATGAGTTTGCACGACTGTTAAAGCCTGAAGGGCACGTGCTGGTGTTAACTCCGGGAGAGAAGCACTTGCTGGAACTTCGTCAGGTTATCTACGAAACAGTCAGACCTTACCCTGTGGATAAACTGCTCGATCAACTGCCTGAAAGTTTTACTCTGACTGAAACAAAAGCGGTTCAGGGTGTTATGCAGCTCAACTCAGCCACAGATATTATGGACTTACTGGCAATGACCCCACATTACTGGCATGTCAAACCTTCCCAGAAAGAAAAGCTCGCCAGCCTGAATGCTTTGCAGTGCCGCTTTGATATGAAGCTCTATGTAATGCAACGAGCAGGATAGCTAAACACCCGGAACAGGATCACTTATTGACAACAAACAATTGATTATTCGCCCGTAATTCAGTGATTTTTACGATGCCATCCTCACTGGAGGTGACCACATCGCCGCCATCAGCGCTAAAGGTGGCCGATGTGATAGCTTTATCATGGACAATGCTGGCTTTTTCTAACCATGACCCGTCATCCTGCTGACCAATGATTTTTGCCGTTTTTTGATATAAGGCTTTAGTCACCACATGGCGACCGTCAGGACTGAAGGTGGCTGATAAGGCACAATATTTATGGGGAAAGGTGGCTTTTTCTTCCCATAACCCATTGGCTTTTCTGCCGTAAATTTTCACTGTGCGATCGTCACTGGCAGTCACAAGATGTCGGCTATCGGGGCTGAAGGTGGCGAATTTGACAGTTTTTCTGTGTTGAATGATGGTATTTTCTTCCCATGATCCATCGGACTTCTTCTCATAGATTTCCGCCTTGCAATCATCACTGGCGGAGACCACATAACGACCATCGGCGCTGAAGTTGGCTGACCAGACAGCAGCATCATGGGTAATGACATCTTTTTTTTCCCATGATCCATCGTCCTTCTTGCTATAGATTTGCGCCGTTTTATCCCCACAGGCGATTATCAGGTGGCAGCCATCGGTGCTGAAATTGGCTGAACCGACAGCATTCCTCCGGCGAAGGATAGCTGTTAACTCCCATGATTGATCCTCTTTCTGGCTATGGATTTTCACTGTTTTATCCCAACTGGCGGTCACCAGATGTCGACTATCGGTGCTGAAGCTGGCTGATGTGATCATAGCACTATGGGAAATGATGGTTCCTGGCTCCCATGATTCATTGCTTCCCAGGTCATATATAGTCTCGGTGCCACTCCAACTGGTGGTCACCAAATGCTGACTATCAGGGCTGAAAATCGCTGATTGGGGCCCTCCGTGATGGGGAATGGTGGTTTTTTTTTCCCATGTTCCATCAGTCTTGCGACCGTAAATTTTTGCCGTTTGGTCGCCATTGGCGGTTACCAGATATCGACCGTCAGCACTGAGTGCGGCTGATTTGACCCTATTGCGGTCTGATATATTCATGCGCTCGTAAATGCTGGTGGTTGAGTTAAATTTATAATTTTTGTCGATGGTGGCTTTAGTGACTAATTCAAATGTTTCACATTTAGACATCAGCTCAGCTTTGGTGAAAAATAATAGCGCAGGTAAATAAATACTCTCCTGTCGGCGATCTATAAGTGACGTGACTAACGCCTGATCATTCGAAAACGACTCAAACCACGCACGGAGTTGATTCTCATTTCTTGTGGTGATGGTCATCCTTAGTTGATCCTGATGCGGTAAAGAAAACTGCCGATACCAGGCTTTTGCAAGAGCGTTATTTTGTTTAACAACGTCGCGAAGGCGGGTACATACCTTTTGCAAACTGCGAATATCCCGAAGTTTTAATTTGCAAAAAATCATGGACAGTGTGTCTGACGGTAAATCCTGCAATGAATATTTTTTTTTGTCAGTTGTGGTGATGGACCTCCCCGCATTGTTACCCGTTGGTGTTAGGGATAGAGCGCGAGCCCGGGCTCGCGTTAGTGGTGGTTCAGTGCGGGGATTATTATTTATCGCATGCATGTCTGGTTCCGAAAAGCTGGTATTTATCTCCGATCAGCAAGGAGGTTCAAAATAATGTACTCAGTTGGAGGCAGTTTCAGAATGAAAGTTCATAACATGTTGTTAAGCGTAACTAACAAAATTTCTTCAGGCTCACGCGCTGACTTTCAAGAAAGATGTCATTCAGTGGCAGCAGACAATCAATGATTCTCTCTGTAGCTACCCGGAAGATGGCTATAGCTGATCAGAAGGCATAACCACAGAGTCTTGGAGATCTGGGCTGATTTCATCAGAGTCTTGCTTTATTATCCCACTCTTCTTTCCCTGCCCCGAGACTGTCTTACGATATGGCCAGCCCCCGAAAAAAAACCGACCCATCCAAAACCCGTGAAGAGGCCATGTCGGTGGCCAGGGCCACTCAGCGGCCCGGTCAGAGCAAAGAACAGACAAAACTAATTGCCCAAGGCATCCAAAAAGGCATTGAGCACTATAAAAAGCAGCAAAAAGCCAAAGCCCGGGAACTGGATAAACACCTGAAAAAAGTGAAAAGGCAGTCAGAGCCCCCTGCCACAGAGGTTGAAACGATCACTGAGGAAGTAACCCGCTATAAACAGCACTGGCTGCCCTGGCTTTTACTGGGCCTGAGCTGGGCAGCGTTTGCTGCTTACTTCTTTGCATCTGGCGTCTGAAACTTCAGGTTCTCTGGCTAAAAAAACCTCTCCACCAGCAGCGAGCACAATACAGTGATAATCACTATACCCGCCAAATTCAGAATCAGGCCACTTCGAATCATCTGACGAATCGATAACAGACCTGAGCCAAACACGATAGCATTGGGGGGAGTGGCAACGGGCAGCATAAAGGCGCAACTGGCGGCTATGGCTGCTGGAATAGCCAGAACTTCCGGGTCCAACCCAAGGGAGACAGCCAGTGCTCCCAAAGGCGGCAGGAAAGCAGCCGTAGTGGCCGTATTACTGGTAATTTCGGTCAGGAAGATAATCACGGAAACCACCAGCGCAATGGCGGCGATGGTGGGCAATCCATCCAACACCTGAAAGTTACTGGCGATCCATTCTGCCAGCCCTGTTTTTCGGATAATCGCAGCCAGACTCAGACCGCCTCCGAACAGTAGCAAAACATCCCAGGGAAGCTTGCGAATATCTTTCCAGTTAAGAAGAAAATCGAGCTTTTCACCCCACCGGACAGGAATGATGAACATCAGCAGTCCTCCGGCAAGGGCTATAGCTGTGTCAGTAAGCTTTATACCCGGTAAAAAGCCGGACAGCCAGGGTCTGAAGATCCAGCATAATGCGGTTGCGGTAAAAATCACTGCTACCCATTTTTCAGCCCTGCTCAAAGAGCCCATGGAAGCTAATTGTTCTTTTAAAGACTTGCGTACAGATTCATTTTCTCCCGGACGAAGCTTATAGCCCCCCGAACTGAGCCACCAACCCGTGACCAATAGCATCAACAGCGTCGCAGGCATACCTACCAGCATCCATTGGGCAAAGCCAATTTCTATGCCGTATTGCTCACTGAGAAAAGCCGCTAACAAGGCATTGGGAGGTGTTCCAATCAAGGTGCCAAAGCCGCCAATGGAAGCGCCGTAGGCTATAGCCAGCAGCAGAGCCGCAGGAAAATGTCCGTGGGAGCCCCGTTCTTCCTTCATCATTGAGATCACAGACATACCAATGGGTAACATCATGATAGCCGTGGCGGTATTAGACACCCACATGCTGATAAAAGCGGTGGTGAGCATGAATCCTATGACCTGTCGACGCTCACCGGTGCCAGAGGCCAGCATGGTCAGAAGCGCAATTCGGCGATGCAGGTTCCAGCGTTCCATAGCCAGACCCAGCATGAAGCCTCCCATAAAAAGATAGATGACAGGGTGGGCATAAGCCGAAGCGACTTTATCCAGAGAGAGCAGGCCAACTAACGGAGCCAGCAGCAGCGGTAACAGTGCGGTCACTGCGATAGGCAGTATTTCCATGGACCAGAAAACGGCCATCATCAGAGCCAGCCCAGCACAGTGCCAGGCAGCAACAGGCATATCCTCGGGCGCAGGCAGCACCAGCGTCATAACAAACAGGGCCCCCCCTGCGATGAGCCCAATCAGCCAGATATAAGGGTTGGCACCCGATTCCAGCTCTGACGAGGAGGGTTGTTTACTCATGGTCTGTTCCTTAGAAGTATTCTGTTTATAAGTCGGTTACTTCCTTGATTTATTCACCCGTCCGCTTCCAAAAATCGAAAATCCCCCTCTTCATGCTCGGTAAATGGTCATTCTGACCAATGGGTTTCCGGGCAATATGACAATCTGTGTTCTAATCTGTCCACGGTTAGGAAAATAAAATCATGAACGATTGCGGTAATGGACTCCTTCTTATCTATAAAATCCTTTTCAATCAGAGCGGCTTTCTCTGTAAGTCTTGTACTGATGTTGTTTGCATCTATGTCAGCTTACCAGGTAAAAGCGGCTGACAAGCCGTCCTTTGACAAGCCTGTGTGCTTAAAACACTCGTGCTCTATAGAAATGCAACCGGACGGCTTCGGAGGTTATATCTGTCTGTGGTGTATTCAGAATACGCTCAATCAGATGGAAGATGCTATGGAGGCACAGCAAGCCCGTCGCTATGCTGCTGAAACGGCTCTGATGGAAAACGGGCCAGACTCTGACGATCCGAATAGAGATAATGTTGCTCTTTTAGAGGATCAGATGGAGCGCGGCTGCCTGTTGCGAGATGAGAGACAGGAATCGGGCGGCTATGCTTGTTATTCTGCTATGATCAGTGCCCGTTCTGATTTATCTCTGCCAGCCACTGCCAAATACAGTTTTGAACAAACGGCAGGGCACAAGAGCAGCTTTCCTACTCACGACGATCTCCACGAAGAAAATCTGGCCGTCGAATCATTGTCCGCTGAAACGACAACTACAACCACTCCTTCTGTCGCTCACAATCTTATTCCACCCATTGAACAAGGAGTTTATGAAGAATTTCAAACTGTGCGACCTTCAGTGCAGGATTCAGAAGGCTCATCTATTGCTTACAACCTTATTGAACGACTTGAAAAGAGAGGCTATGGAATATCAGGCACTCATGCTTCGGCCCTGCCCCGTGGGGAAGCCATGTTGCTACTGAGAGACAAGGCGGAACTGCCTGTCCTGATCTCACTATTGTCAGATTTTAATATCAAATTTGCTGATCAATCACTGTTGAATCTCAAGTCGCTTTTGCTTTCAGGTAAATACCTTATTATCCGGATGATCCAAAAAGATGGGATGATCACGGTTATCCATATTCACCCTGTAGAAAACAAGCAGGCTCTGATTATTACAGAGCTGGGTCTGCAGAGTTCGCCCATTTGTATCGAAAACCTGACCCTCCTTCTTAGTGCTTTTCTGAATCATGAAGAGGTGACAGAACTGGCTGTTTTTACTCACGAGGCAGTTCCAGACGATCCCGCCCCCTCATCAGAAGGCGCAACTGCCGCGGCTATGCTCACTAACTCCCTGACAGTCGCCATTATCGAATATATTCAACAGCTGGGGCATTCTTCACCAGAATATCCTCCTATCGAACATACTGGCGCGATCCGGGAGCTCAAAAAGACACAGGATCAGGCCGAACTTGCGCTATCAATGCCAAATTATGGCTTCCAGCCCGGCCCCACTGAAGGTAGCGCTTTGCAGAATGTCGAAGCACTGACCGGAGCACAAACTCCCTTTATGGCTCAATTGATGACTCCAGACCAAGAGGTCACAGTGATCAATTTTCAGCCAGAAGCATCAGGTGATGTCATGCTGAGCTTGTCAGGAAGGCACTTTGTCATAGACAGGAGAGAGATCGGTGCATTGTTTGACTGGATCATCAACCAGTTCAAACCGGTAATACAGATTTTCATTCTGGCACCTCTCTACTTCTAACTATTTCTAACTATTCCTGAGCAAGCTACCCCTTTGATGGGTATACTCCGCATCCGCGCTTTTTCATCAGCTCTGTTATACTCCTGACCCCAAAATGCATTGCCACACAGATTTGAGTGATGTTATATCCGGCGATGCAGACTTTTCACGGTAGAGAGTAAACCTTGATTACACACCCTTTTTCCGACTTGCCGCTGCCCGAAGCGCTGCTGAACAACCTGGAGCAGATTGGCTACCGGGAAATGACCCCTATCCAGCAAAAAAGTTTACCTCTGGCCATGGCCGGCAGAGACCTTATTGCCAAGGCCAAAACCGGCAGTGGTAAAACGGCAGCCTTTGCCATTGGCATGCTTTCGGGCATTCATCAACGCTTTTTTGGCTGTCAGGGTCTTGTGCTCTGCCCCACTCGTGAACTGGCCACCCAGGTCGCCAACGAAATTCGAAAACTGGCTCGCTACCGTCAGAACATCAAAGTCGTTACCTTATGCGGTGGACAACCTATTGGCCCACAGATCAGCTCACTCTCCCATGGTGCCCATATCGTTGTCGGTACACCGGGAAGAATTCAGGATCATCTGCGTAAGCGGACACTCACTCTCGAACAACTAAAAACGGTGGTATTGGATGAAGCTGACCGGATGCTGGATATGGGATTTATTGATGCCATTGAAAACATTCTGAATCACACCCCGCCAAACAGGCAGACGCTGCTTTATTCAGCCACCTATCCCAAACAGATCAGGGCCCTGAGCCAAAAGTTCCAGTCTGAGCCTGAAGAGGTCACTGTTGAGTCAGTGCACACTCACCAACACCTTCAGCAGTTTTTCTATCAAGCTGAGAACCCTGACAAACCAGAAACCCTCTGCAAACTGCTGAACCATTATCAGCCCGCTTCTACTGTCATCTTCTGTAATACCAAACAGACCTGCAAAGACGTTGGTACTTACCTTTATGACCAGGGGTACAGGCCATTGGTGCTGCACGGTGATATGGAACAGCGAGAACGAGACCAGATGCTGGTAAGGTTTTCAAACCAGAGTGCCGACATTCTGATTGCTACCGATGTCGCAGCCCGGGGTCTGGATATTAATGATCTGGCGGCTGTTATCAATTATGACCTGAGTCGAGATCCGGAAGTCCATGTTCACAGAGTCGGGCGAACAGGTCGTGCTGGTAAAGAAGGTCTGGCCTTGAACCTGCACACCTCCCGTGAGCAATACAAACTGGATGCTATTGCCGATATGCTGCGAACCGAACTCACTTTTGCTGACCACAGAGCACTGAAGCCAGCAACACAACCGCCTCCAAAAGCCCCAATGGTGACGCTGGCTATTGATGGAGGAAAAAAGAACAAGGTACGCCCTGGCGATATTCTGGGCGCTCTTACCGGTGAAGCAGGCATTCCCGGTGACCAGGTCGGCAAAATTAATGTTTTTGATTTTGTCGCCTACGTGGCTATTAAAAGGGAAAGTGCCCGGAAAGCTCTGGCTCGACTTGAACAGGGCAAAATCAAAGGCCGGAAGTTTAAAGTTCGCAGACTCTGATTGATTCTGTGACTTGTGCACCTTCAGCTCATAAGACATTCGACTTGTATTATGAGCTGCCTTTTTGGAGACAGTCTCTTACATCACGGGGTAATACACCGGATAGTATTCCAGTCCAGATTTTTCGCTTCCTGAGTGATCTGTTCATTACAGATGTAACAATGGTTGCGGTTATGATCAGTATCACCGTGTTTGACTTTTCTGCCAATGATGCAGTGGCCCTTCATGTCCATGCAGAACCTTTGTTTATAGTTGAATAGGGCACATTCACTCAGATCTACAGCGGAATGCCTCATTTCTTTCCCGTCTCGAATCCAGTAATGTCCGCTATCAGTCCCTTTATCAAACTTGCAGACATCAATTTGGCCTCGGACATATTCGGGAAACCTGCACTTTTGATTGTTGGGTATTCGGGTTGCCAGAACATGAAGAGCGCTACCGTTGTGGGTATTGTCTGAGTCAACAGTCTCGTAATAACGAGACCCAGCCAGCTCACAGCGCTGACCGTCGGCCGATATAGTGCCAAAAGAGAAGTAGCTGCGCTTTTCTCCAGGCACTTTTTCGACCCTGCTCTCCATACAGAGATTAGGTTGCTGCCTGACAAACCCGGCTTTTTCGGAAACTTTGTCGCCACCAGCAACAGGTTGTTGCTCATACGTTTCATCCTGAGTAAAAATCCCGAACTCTCCCTGCCCTTGGTCACAAAATTCAAAAACACGTTTTGATAGAAAGAGTGCAGTGGTCATACCGGCGGGGTCTTTCAAATAGGGATTATAGGTTTTCGCTTGCTGTAACTGAGTGTATTTAGCCAACAACCATTGAAACTGATAGCTGTAGGAGTAGCTTCCACTGGAATCTCTGTACAAACAGGCCAGAACCGGAGTGCCTGCTCCTGTGTAGTAACCAACATATCCGACCTCAACACCAGATCCTACCAGTGAATGCGCCACACAGAGTGGTACATCGTTACCGGTTTCCATGATTTCAGAGAGAGCATCCACGTTATAGGAGCCGTTGATATGTGTCGTAAGCCAACATGCTTGTTCAGCTTCCCCATGAGCCACGGACAGCAAAAGGAAAGTTCCTATCAGACTGGATAAGGCCATTCGAACTGCCTGCATCAGATTTCACCCACTAATAAAAATTGATAATTCAGACCCCACTGCCCAGGGGCTGTTCGGGACTGATTCACGATGTACCTACGCAAGTTCCAAAATCCCAATGGAACCTGCTATTTCTGGAGGTATGATTTTCTGGACAGTTTTATATAGACGAGGATGCGACTGACCGCCAATTCCCTTTGCACTGTCACGCAAGAAGTACCACTCAACGTTGGCTTCAGGTATAAGTCAGCAGCTAGCAGCCTGTCGGACTTAAGGCTGTCCTACTGCGATTTTCAAACCAGAGCGCCGACATTCTGATTGCTGTCGATGTCGCAGCGGGGTCTGGAGTTGATGACCTGAAGGCCGTTATCAACTGTGACTCGCGCCTTGAAGAGGGAAGGATTGAGATTGAGGGCCGGAAGTTTAAAGTTTGCAGACTCTGATAATTCCTGTGTCTGCTGTGCTTTCAGCTCATAAGACATCCGAATTGTATTATGAGCTGGAATTTTTGGAAAAAGTCTCTTAAATCAAGGGGTAATACACTTAATCTTGCTCCAGTCCAGTTTTTGCGCTTCCTGAGTGATCTGTTCATTACAGATATAACAGTGGTTGCGGTTATGATCAGTATCACCGTGTTTGACTTTTCTGCCAATAATGCAGTGACCTTTCATGTCCATGCAGAACCTTGGTTCGTAGTTGAAACGGGCACACTCGCCCAGATCTCTGGCAGAATGCCTCATTTCCTGACCGTCCCTAATCCAGTAATGGCCGCCATCAGTCCCAATATCAAATTTGCAGACATAAATATTGCCTCTGACATATTCAGGAAACCTGCACTTCTGATTTTTGGGTGTTGGGGCTGCCATAACTCGAAGAGTGCCCGCTTGATTACTATCACCCAAGGCACTGCCTGAGTGAACGGTCTCATAATAACGAGACGGACTCAGCTCACAGCGCTGGCTATCGGTCGATCGAGTGCCAAAAGCGAAGTAATTGCGTTTTTCTCCCAGGACTTCCTCGGTTCCGCTCCCCATACAGAGGTTAGGTTGCTGTCCGGTAAATTCGCTTCCTTCGGAAGCTTTCTCGCCACCAACAACGGTTTGCTCCTGATAAGTTTCACCCTGCGTAAAAAACCCGGACTCTTCTGACCCTTGGTCACAATATCCAAAAACACGTTTTGATAGAAAGAGTGCAGTGCTAATACCAGCAGGGTCTTTCAAATAGGGATTATGGGCTTTCGCCGCCTGCAACTGAGAGTATTTAGCCGACAACCATTGAAACTCATAACTATAAGACTGACTTCCGCCAGAATCCCAATACGAACAGGCCAGAACCGGGCTATCTTCTCCTGGCTGATAATGAACATATCCGACCTCAACGCCGGAGCCCGTCAGCGCACGAGTCACACACAGTGGCACATCATCGCCAGTTTCCATGATCTCGGAGAGGACATCCACGTTATAGAAGCTGTCAGTATGGGTTGTCAGCCAACATGCTTCCCCGGCTTCCCCACGGGCCATGGACAGTAAAAGGAAGGTTCCTATCAGGCTGGATAAGGCCACACGAACTGAGCGCATCAGAATTAACCCACCACCGTAGATTTAAATTGACAACCCAGACCCGGCTGCACACAGGCTGTTGAGACGGTTTCACTACCCCAATGAAGACTGTTGATTTCTGAGTTATCTATGCCTGAAGGATCTATATAGACGAAGATACGACTTACCGCCAATTCCCTTTGCACTGTGACTCAAGAAGTAACCCTGGGTAATGGCTATAAGTAAAAGTCAGAATGGGAGCCATGGCTAACAAGCGGTAAGTTGTTACTTTTACCTACGCAATAACGACAAATGAAAAAATCGATTCTGACGGCTGCCATCCTGACGGCAAGCGTTACCATTGCCAAGGCAGATATTATTGGCGCGAAACTGGGTTACAACTATTGGAATACTACCAACCACGGTGACTTTCAGACCGTTTACGGACAGATAGAACACCCGATCCCCCTGCTTCCCAATCTGGCGGTAGGCTATAGCAGGCTTAACCATGACAAGCTGAAGTTCGACAGTTACGATGCTTCCGGCTACTACGAAATTCTGGATAATGGCAATATCGCTCTGGATCTGGGAATGGGGGTTCGTCGCTTTGACAGCGGTGAATATCGGAATGCCTCTTTCAGCGATACAGTCCCCATGCTAACCGCCGATGTGGAATTGTTTCAGGACAGCATCATTAGCTTTTACAGCAAGCTTTACGCAGGTCGCTCAGGCGATACTGACTTTAATGATCTGGAAGTGGGTGTCCGTTTTTACCTGTTTGCCGGCCTGAAACTGCAAGGTGGCTACCGCACCTACGACATTGATATGGATGGCACCAAGGGCATCTATGACGATGAGCGTATCAAGGGCTTTAATCTGGGCCTGCACTGGGA